>JAHEHB010000285.1 GCA_024644775.1 Deltaproteobacteria bacterium | reverse complement strand
AATCGAAAATCAGTAAATTCCGGTCCAAATAATTACCAGCATCAAAACGCCCGTTGCCCCAAGTCCTGCGATTAGCGCTTTTTGATATTTCACATTGACGATATTGAAATCCAGGAAAATCACACGAAGTCCCAGTACCGCATGAAACGTGACCACCAACAGTAGTATAAATTGGATAATCGGTTTGTACGTGAGTGTCAGGTGCAAAACGAGAAAAAAGACGATGGCGAGCGCTGAAATCCGCTGCCAAATCCACGCCCACATTCCCACCGGTGTATTTTTCCAGCGATAGGGGTCCTGTTCCCCCCACCGAAGCGGTTTTCTGTTCTGGACCGCTGTATCCTGTTCCATCAAAGCCTCCTGTTCCAAAAATCCCATCTGGTTTTTGAATGAGGAATAGATTCATTAAAATAGTCAAATTTAAGCATATCCGAGTAATTACGTGTCTAAATGACGTGATCCTATCCGCAAATCTAGTTTGCACAATAAATTTGTGTGTATCTGTGGTTAACTTCTGACATCCTCCGGTTTCATGTATTTTAATTCCACCGGTCTTTTCTCAAACACCGGTTTGCCGTCATCTCCTTTTTGCAAAAAGAGATTCGCCAACCATTCCTGATCATTCTGCTCAGGGTAATCGGTCCGAAAATGCGCTCCCCGTGTTTCTTTTCGCATGAGCGCTGCGGTGGCAACCATTCTGGATACATCCACCATATTTAAAAGGTCGATATAATTGTTCCACGGCATGTTAAACGGCTTGATTCCCTGCAAACGAACGTTTCGAGCGTTTTCATTTATTGACTCGATCTCACCGATTGCATCTGAAAGATCGTTTGCATTTCTTGCGACCCCGATTTTGTTCCAGTTTAATTCCCGCAACCGGGCCCGTGATTGATAGGGTCCGTCCCCTTCTTGACGGTCGAAAGGCATCGTATACCGGTCAATGAAATCCTGAACCTGTCCCCGTTTGGTTTCCGGCACAGCGCCTTTCTCTTCTGCAAGATAGGTTGCCATGGCTTTTCCAGCCAAACGACCAAACACGCAGGAATCCGCAATACCGTTTCCGCCCAACCGGTTGGCGCCGTGCACGCCGCCGGAATCTTCTCCAGCAACAAAAAGGCGTTCCAGAGATGTTCTGCATCCCGAATCGATGACCGCTCCTCCCATCATATAATGGGCGGTGGGGGATACCGGCACCGGTTTCCTGGCAAGATCATATCCGAATATTCTACAACGGAGACACATGCCCGGAAAATTTTTTTCGACAAAATCGGCACCTAAATGTGCAGCCACCAGGTGTACACCACCGTGATCAAATCCGCGGTCTGAAATCATCTCTAAATAGGAGGACCTGCTTACCACATCCCGCGTCGCCCGTTCCTTTTTTTCAGGATCATATCGCTTCATATACCGATCGCCGAGGGCATTGATAAGGTGAGCGCCCGCCCCGCGAAGCCCTTCTTCCAGTAAGGAACCGGCAACAACGCTGCCCGGAACGATAAGACCGGTGGGGTGAAACTGGAGCATCTCCATACCGACCATCAATACACCGGTTCGATATAACATTGCGAGCCCGTCTAACGCCTTTTCCGGTCCGGGTGCAAAAAAACGATAGTGCGTTGGACCGCCACCGGTTGCCACCAGCGTTGCTGACGCTTCGGCTACCATAAATCTTCCGCGTTTGATGTCCAGAATAAGCGCACCGGTGACCTGTTTTCCCGTGGAATCTGTGAGAAGTTCCAAAGCCCGGTGTTCTTCTAAAACCGAAATGTTTCTCTTCAAAACCTGTTCGGTGGTTCGGCTGATGATTTCAATCCCGGTCAAATCTCCCTTGTGAACGGTTCGGTCGAAAGATTGTCCGGCGAAAGGTTTTTGGTGGATCGTGCCATCTGAGTTTCGGTCGAAAAAACAGCCGTATTTTGTTTCCATTTCCTTTATTGTGGGAGTAGCCTGTTCCACCAGTAGTTTTGCCAGGTCCTGATCATTAATGAACTGACCGCCCTTTAGGGTATCTGCAAGGTGTTTGTCGTGAGAATCCCCCGGATTCAGAACCACATTAAACCCCCCTTGAACCATGCGACTGCATCCCCCTTTTCCGCGGAGGGCTTTCGTTACGATCAGGATGTTTAAATCTGGATTGGCATCATAAGCATTGAGTGCAGCCATCTGAGCAGCGCCTCCCATGCCGATGATGAGAATATCGGCTCTCATCTTCTCCATGTCACGAATCTCTCTTCATCCGTTTCTTTCAACCACAACGACGCGAAGACACTAAGACTACAGCATAGACGCTATATGCTGAATCGCATCGACCCGAACGCTTTCGATGTGTTTTCGCATCATCTCCTCGGCCTTTCTATCAGCGCCTATTTCCATCACCTTTAAAATTTCGTAGTGCTCCTCAACTGTCTTCTTAGCCCTGCCCGGCAACACGACGGTTCGTAATCGAATAATTTGAAGATGCGTGTTTACTGTTTCCATCATGGTTTGAAGCATGCGGTTGCGACAGGTATCCATCAATATGGAATGAAACAGGATATCGGATTGGGTGTACTTCATCAGATAGCGGTCTTCGTCCGGGACTTGGCGGATCTTTTCAAGACATTTCTTTAATTTTGTTATAGTTTTTTCGTTTATGTTCTGTGTCGCCAACCGCGCAATCAATCCCTCCAGAACTTCACGAACTTCAAGAACCTCTTTAACCGTTTCTTCGGATTGTTGCACGACATAGGCACCTCGTCGCGGGATGACATTTACGATTTTTTCATTCTCGAGCCTGCACAATGCCTCGCGAACAGGGGTACGGCTTACACCGGTTTTCCTGGCAAGCTTTTCTTCGTTGATTTTTTCCCCAGGTTTAACTTCCTGAAGAACAATCATATTTTTAATAATGTCGTATACCTGCGCTCTTAGATTGGTACTTATAATCGGTCTTTCCATTTTAAACGGTCCATAGTTAATTTGTATTTTGTATAATGTATAATTGTTTTCTTTGACGCATGTCAACCCAAAAACAACCGGTTTCCCCTCATGTGATGTGCAGGTCTTTGATTTTTTATTGAACCTGACCTGCCGCCTGTGGCGAGAGGCAAATTGGGACAATTTGATATTGTTCCTTTTACCGATCCTAAGCGGTTGACACGGCTATTGAATGCCGTATAGAGTGCTGAGTCAAAGTGGATGGGTCAGTCGATTGATATCTCGCTGAGATATCTTTTTTAGTGAACCCACGGAATAAAGCGATTGTTTTGTAAAAAGTCAGAAAAGTGACCGTTTTACGAGAGTATTTTGTATTTAGTATTCTATCAAACTGATATGACACCCTATGTTTTAAACAAAATACTAAATACGAAACACTAAACACTTGATGAATTCGGCTTTTTACGAATTCATCAATAAACAGGAGGTGACTATGAAACGGAATACAGGATCGATAAAAATTATTTTGGTTTTGAGTGTTATCTTAGCAACGGTCGTTATCCCAATTTTCGGAGGGGCAGCGGATTATCCTAAAAAGCCGATCACACTGGTGGCACCTTACGGACCGGGTGGCGCCTCGGATCTTTCTTCCCGAACGCTATCGACTGTCGCCCACACTTACATTGGGCAGCCGGTTTTGGTGGTCAATAAAACCGGTGCCAGCGGGGCCATGGGCTCCAGTTATATCAACAAATCCAAGCCGGATGGCTACACCCTTTTACTTTCGCGAGTCGGCTGCAACGCTGTGCTACCGGCACTGAATCCCAATTTGCCTTATAAATGGGATGGTTTTACCATGCTGGGGTTGCTGGAGCTCAATCCATTTGTTCTCGTTGCTCATGCGGATTCTTCCATTAAATCCTTTGAAGATCTGGTGGCTGCCTTAAAAGATAAATCGAAAACCCTCTCCTACAGCACATCCGGGCCCGGAACCATTCTTCACTTTGGCCCCCAGGTGTTGTTCGACCAGATCGGTTTGGGAAAAGATGCCGCCACCATGCTTCCTTATAAAGGAGGCGGACAGGCTGCTGCAGCCCTCCTTGGAAAGCATGTGGATTTTTTAGGAATCAATCTGGCACCCGTACTGAGTCATGTACAAGCCGGAAAACTCAGAGCCTTAGCCGTAACGACCCGTGAACGGTATCCGGCAATTCCGGATGTTCCGACCGTCAGTGAATTGGGATATCCGGCATTGGAGTCAATCATAGGGTGGAGCGGACTCTTCGGGCCACCGAATATGGATAAAGAGGCTGTCGGGAAATGGGTAACGGCACTCCAAGAGGTGAAAAAAGACAAGTCCTGGAATACGTTAACCAAAAAACTTGGCTCCATACCCTATATTACATCACCGGACGACACCAAAGCATTTGTCGGGAAACAATATAACACGTTCCATGACCTTGCCGTAAAACTAGACATTCTTGTCAAGTAACAGGACGCCAATAGCGAGAATGTCGGTTGATTGTGACTTTTTGGTGAACGAATTGATGCCATGCGACGAGATTTTAGAAACATACTGTTAGCGGTAGGGTTACTGCTGTTTTTTGCTTTCACCCTATTTTACATCATACCAAAAGGTATCTTTGTTCCGGGTAGCATTAAAATCAGGGTCATGTCCCCTGCCTTTTTTCCAAAAACCGTCAGCATATTTCTGATGGGCCTGAGCGTTGTCTTGGCATTTCAAAATTTGTTTTTGCTTCGGCAAAAAAAACAGCAGAAAGGGATAGACGAATCTCCCTCAAAAATGGGAGCTGAAGATGACCGGCGACCGATGTGGACTAAAGCGCTGAAGGTTATTTCTGCTATCGTGCTTCTTTTCCTTTACTATAAAACGGTAATATGGATTGGAATTCTCTATGCCTCTGTCCTGTATTTATTAGTATTTTCAGTGCTCTATGGTGAGAGACGGTTTAAGATCACACTGCCGTTGGCGGTGGCTCTACCGTTAGCGATCTATCTGTTCTTTACCCAGATTGCTAAAATTCCTCTGCCGAATGGAATTTTATTTGAGTAATTATGATTGAAAAATTTCTACTTGGCATGCAGATGTTCGCCCATCTTCAGAACTTTGTGGCGATCTTTGGGGGCGTGGGAATTGGAATTGTCACCGGTGCAATTCCTGGGATGACCGGCACCATGGGGGTGGCCCTGGCCCTTCCCTTTACTTTTTATATGGATCCCATTACCGGGATTCTTTTTTTGGTTGGGCTCTATAAAGGTGCAATCTACGGGGGATCGATTACCGCTATTCTGATTAAAACACCCGGAACTCCGGCAGCTTCCTGTACCGTACTTGATGGTTACCCGATGTCACAGCAGGGAAGAGCCGGTAAAGCCTTAAATATGGCGCTGTATGCATCTGTCGTGGCGGACTTTATTTCGAATATGTCGCTCATCCTCTTTGCTGCCCCCATCGCAGCCTTTGCCCTTCGATTCGGACCTCCTGAGTTTTTTACGCTTATTACCTTTTCTCTTACCATCATAGCCGGTGTATCCGGTAAATCCATCACAAAAGGCCTGATCGCCGGGGGACTGGGCCTCATGGCAGCTACCATCGGAATGGATCTTGTTTACGGATCATCGCGGTTTTCGTTTGGGAGCGTGGATCTTTTGGGAGGGCTCAATTTTATTCCGGTTCTTATTGGGCTATTTGCCATCCCTGAGATTTTAAATGAATATAGTAAAAAATATACCCCGCAGTTTACAGCGTCGACCCTTGGAAACCGGAGCGTAACCGGAAAAGAGTTCAAACGGTGCTTTAAAAGTATCATTCGTGGAAGCTTTATTGGCGTGGTTATCGGTGCCATTCCGGGTATCGGCGGTGCACCGGCTGCTTTTTTGAGTTATAACGAAGCAAAGCGAGATTCCAAACATCCAAAAACCTTTGGTAATGGAGAGATTGAAGGCGTCGCGGCGTCTGAGGCGGGCAATAACGGCGTTTGCGGCGCAACCATGATTCCATTGCTGACACTGGGTGTCCCGGGGGATGTTATTACGGCGGTGCTGCTTGGCGCGTTCATGGTGCACGATTTAAAACCGGGGCCCATGTTGTTTCAACAAAACATCGGTATTGTCTACGGGATTTTCGTCGGGATCATGTTAAGCTCTATTGCGATGCTGATTCTTGGAAAGTTTGGAATACGGTTGTTTGCAAAGATTGCGAATGTGCCAAAATCAATCTTGTTTCCAGCGGTGCTGGTGCTTTGCGTATACGGAACCTACGCCGTGGATAATAAGATGTTCGATGTATTGATTATGATCGTGATGGGGCTGGTTGGATACTTTATGTTTCTTTTTGAACTTCCGGCGGCTCCTTTTCTCATCGCCTTTATTTTAGGTCCCATGTTTGAGGATAATCTCAGAAGATCGTTGCTTCTGTCCAAAGGCGCCCCCACAATCCTTTTTCGATCTCCCATCTGCTGGGTTTTTTGGGCGTTCACCGTGCTGTCGGTGTTTTTGATCATTCTACGGAACTTAAGAGAGAGACAAGAAAAAAGCGAACAAACTCAAGGCTGAAAGATCAAAGGTGAAAGGATTCATTTAATCCCTTTGATCTTTGACCTTTCACCTGCTTTATTTTTTCGGTGTCCAATAGTATCCGATGGCAGACCTTCCCCCGTAATCACTCTCACCTTGCGAACCGTATGCCTGCAAAAACCGTCTCAGGTGAAGTTCCATCTTTTCGGCCACCTCTGGATGTTGATCGATCACGTTGTCCCGTTCCATCCAGTCTGCTTTTCGATTGAAATTCGTGGGCGCCGGTACCTTGTAAGTTGGATTGATTCTATAGAGTTCCGGTCCGGTTCGATTGGTTTCATCTTCCGGGCCAAACAAATAGTAACTCCAGTTTTCGTCCCGGATTTTCCAGGAAAGATTAAAGTTGCCGGAAACCGCAAACTCTCTGATTTTATCGGTTTCTCCAGACATCAACGGCAGCAGACTATGGCCTTCAATTTCATCTGTGCTGGCGCCCGGGATAAATGTCGTCGCCTCAAAAGCAGCCTGCTTTGCGTTTGGACCGATTATTTCCAGAAAGTCTAAGATCGTGGGCATAATATCCGTGGTATCCACAAATCCTTTGACCCGCTGTCCCTTGCCGATGCCTTTCGGATGGCGAATGATACATGCTATTTGAGCCAGTTCTTCGTAAGGCCAGGGCTCTTCTTTCAGCATTAGCCCTCGTTCACCGATGAATTCACCGTGATCCGAGACAAGGACGATCATCGTGTTGTCCAAC
>JAHEHB010000623.1 GCA_024644775.1 Deltaproteobacteria bacterium | reverse complement strand
TCTCATTGTACCCAGAGGCGACCTTACCGAGATGGAACACGCCGTAAAAAAATGCCTCGATGATTGGTCCGACGCATACCCCGGACTCTCTGTTACCAAAGAAGACGAAAAATTATTGATTCACATCCCCGACGGGTTGAGAACCACCCACGAAGAACATTTTTGCCAGGTGAGAAATGCATTCATAGAATATCTGGATACGGGGACTGCACCACCGGAGACCCGTGCCTGTATCGTTTCTAAATATACCCTGCTTGCGGAAGCCTGGAAAAAAGCATACGCCTCGCCCTTTGAGCCCATGCAGGTACCCGCTAAAAAATTCTAAAAGGAGTCTCTAAAATGGCAAAAACACGTACATACGGTTTCGGAATCGTTGGTTGCGGCCTGGTCGCCGACTTCCATGCACAGGCTATCGATGCAATGAAGGACGGACGGCTTGTATGCACGTATTCCCGTAAAAAAGCCAATGCCGAACGAATTGCAAAAAAATATCAATGCGACGCCTACACCGATTACAAGGCGTTTCTTGCACACCCGGGACTGGATATTGCGACCATTGCAACGCCGAGTGGCGCGCATATGGAACCGGTACAAGCAGCCGCACGGGCGGGCAAGCACATTATCTGTGAAAAACCGCTGGAGGTAACCCTTGAACGGATCGACAAAATGATCCAGGTATGCAACCAGAACAATGTTATGTTGGCAGGGATCTTTCCCCGCCGATTTAACGAAGCCACCATTGCGTTTAAGAAAGCCGTCGAATCCGGACGTTTAGGGAAACTAACCATGGCAGATGCCTATATTAAATGGTATCGAACGCAGGCGTATTATGACAGTGGAGACTGGAGAGGAACCTGGAAGCTGGATGGTGGTGGGGCAATGATGAATCAATCCATCCACACCATCGATCTTTTGTACTATATCGCCGGAGAGGTTTCAAATGTATGTGCCTATGCAGACCGGACCATTCACAACCGAATTGAGGTAGAGGATATCGCAGTTGCAATATTGAGATTTAAAAACGGGGCTATGGGGGTTATCGAAGGCTCTACATCGTGCTATTCTCCACTCGGTCACCCGGCGGAAGTGCATTTATGCGGTTCGGATGGATCGATATTCATGAAAGACAACCGCTTCACTGTGTGGGATTTTAGAAAGAAAAAATCATCAGATAAAAAAATTCGTGATACCCTGTGGGCGGAATCAGGTGCTCGGGGAGCTGGCGCAGCAGACCCCTCAGCCATCGACTATGTGGGTTTTCAAAGAAACTTCGAAGATGCCGTTCGCGCCCTGAAGAAAGGAATAAAACCGCTTGTGGATGGCACGGCGGCTCGAAAATCCATTGAAATCATTTTAGCGATCTATAAATCTGCACTGTCTGGTGGTAAACCGGTGACACTTCCACTGAAAAAAACACCGGCAAGAAAGCGCTTTCGGTAGCGTCCCAACCATCGATGGTTGATATTTGATTCAACATGAAAACGGTATGCCTCGTGGAGACCTAGCGATTGACTCTGAAAAACGAGAGCAGGGACCAATTGGATTTGCCTCTTGGATCCCCTTGTTGGCAGCCACCGCCCTGACGATTCTGCTCTGGCGAATCGGTGGGCACTTTCTTCAGCTTTCTTGGGATAAAATCACGCCCATCCCGGTATTCGGTTTCATTACGTTGTATTGCTTCACCTGGTTGATGTGTATCATTCTGCTTTTGCTTATTCCCCATCGACTTTCACCAATAGCGACCACCGCATTTATTCTTGTATCAGCCGTTATCAGCCGCCTCCTATTCCTTTTGCAGATAACTTCAGAGACTGTCTCCCCTTCTGGGCCCCTTATACTTGATCATTCCAATGTCATCGTCTTTTTTTTATCGTATATCGTTCCTGCAAGCCACGCTTCCATTTCGTTAACGATCCTGTCGATTCTTTTCGATATGGGGACATTGTGCCTGATAATTCTGCTTTTATCCAATCGAAGCCTTAACCTCCGTTGGAGCCTTTTGTATGCATTTAACCCGGTGATTCTTTACAGTGTTGCAGATTCTGGGTATTTTGACGCCATTTCAATTTTCTTTCTAGTGGCAGCACTTTTATTTTATGATCGCAAAAAATGGGTATGGATGCTTGTTTCTGCAGGAATTGCCGTTCAATCCCAACCAGTTACCATCATAACAATCCCTTTTTTACTACGACAGGATAATTGGAAGTATACTTGGATAACCGTGATCGTCGTTCTGGTGCTATC
>JAHEHB010000284.1 GCA_024644775.1 Deltaproteobacteria bacterium | reverse complement strand
TATTGTTCATTGTCCTTGGAGGCCGTTTCCTGGACAAAGAAAAACTGGATTCCAGTCGATGCCTCGTGCAAATCACTGCTTCCAGACGATACGAATGTTGTTATCTTATCGCCGCAGCAGGAAAAGCGTTTTGATATTCACTTTTCCGATGAACGATGGTTGGTAAAAGACAATAATGTTACGAAAGAAATTGGCGTGTTGGATTGGTCTGAACAATTTCGCCTTGTTTATCGCCCCCCGGATGAATCCGCTTGCCAACAATTAGAAAACCGAGAATCAATCTGGCACGGATATTTGCCATCGAGGGTATTTCATGGAAGAGGCAGAATCGATTGAAAGCTGATTGCTCCCTAATAGAGCCTTGGCTCAAGGGTTAGACATTGTGAGGTGTGATGAAGGTGCGGCCGGCCTCTCCGCCTAGCGCCTCGTCAAACGCCTGTTGGAAATCGCTCAAACCGTAACTGCCCCCCCTAACCAGATCGGTACGAACCGTTCCCCTTGCCAGTAAGTCTTCTGCGGTGAACCAGGTGTTCCACATGCGACGGCCGAATACACCGATTATTTTTACTTCCTGATGCATAATCGGTCCGACCATGTCCAGGGTCACGGGAGTTCCCGGAGTGCCGACCTGTACAAAACGACCGGCGCACCGGATGGAGGCGAAACCCTGATCAATGGCCTCTTGAGCCCCCGACATTTCAATAACAGCCCCGACGCCTTCTCGGCCCACTGCCTCACGGATTTGGGGTACACAGTCCGGTTCATTGGCGTTGAATACAGCGTCAGCCCCCATTTCCAGTGCTTTGTTCAATTTGGCCCGGGTTCGGCTGGTAGCCACCACTTTGCTTGCACCCATCGCTTTTGAGACGGCAATGCCCATAAGACCGATCGGGCCGCAGCCGGTAACCAGAACGGTGTCGCCATGAACCTCTGCCTTCTCCACTGCATTTACTGCCACTCCCAGTGGTTCCAGCAGAGCGACGCAATGATCGTCCAGCGTGTCTGCCACCCTGTGTACACTCACTTCAGGAACCTTGGTGTATTCCGAGAGGCTGCCGGTAACCTGCCGTCCTATCAAATCCATGTGAGGACAGATGTGGGGATTTCCGGTTAAGCAAACGTAGCATGTCATGCAAGGGACATGGGTCTCCCCGGCCACGCGATCGCCCGGCTTCAGGTGGCGGGCTTGAGGTCCGATACCCTCCACAACCCCGCAGAATTCATGCCCAACGATGAAGGGAATCTTCATCCGTCCTGCAGCCAACTGAGCACGCTCTGTCTCACGCCAGCGGTATAGGTTTAAGTCCGATCCGCAAATTCCCGCCACTTTGACCTTAATGAGCACCTCGTCATCTCTTGGTTCCAGATCCGCCCATTCCATGAGTTCTAGACCGGTATCGTTTTTTGTTTTGGCAATGGCCCGCATACTATCTTCCTCCTTGGGTGAATTAACTGATTGGCAGCGTATATTGGCAGGAATTCGTTTTTTCATCAAGCGGTTTGTTCATTTAAGATGTCTATTGATTTAATTAGAAATATTAATAGTAAAATAATTAAAACCTACATAATTAAATTCTTGACTATTAAAATTTTAAACTGTAAATTAAATATCAATAAGGAGTGTAGGATGATCCCTGAAAATGAACAGGTGATTAAAGATATTGTTTGGGCAATTCGGAGGTTGGTTCGTGCCGTATACTTGGACACCTCAAAAATGAGCAGACAGCATGGAATAACAGGATCTCAAAGCATGGTGCTGAGAAGCTTGCTTCACAACGGACCGCTTTCATCTGCCGATTTGAGTCGTAAACTCTATGTTACGCCATCTAACATAACCGGCGTCATCGATCGTCTGCAGAGAAAAGGATTTGTGGAAAGGATTCAAAAAGCAGGGGATCGACGGGTCTCCCTGATTACGTTAACCGAAACCGGTGCTGAGTTAAGCAAGTCTTTACCGGATCCCATCGAAAAAAGGTTTATTTCCCACTTAGCCGATTTGGAACCTGAACACGTTCAGATTCTCGGCGTTGCCATGAATCAGATCCTGAATTACATGGATACCGACGGTGTCGAAGAAGCGCCATTGGATTTGAGTGCCGAGCCCGCAGGCCCGACGCGCGACGACACTTATAATTAGCCCACTTGTATAGCCGTAATACCGTTGTTCTTTTCATTTGGATGAGATCTTGTGAAAATTTAGAGTGTTTATCTAAAAAAACCACGATTTCAACGAAATCTGAAGCGAAAACCGATAGCCGGCTGGATGCTATTACGATCATCCAGCCTAAAAAAAAGGAGGCAGAATCATGTCAGGATTGAAAGACCTAGAATCTTTATTGGAAAACGGAAGGATATCACGCCGTGAATTCATCGCACGCGTATCCGCATTAGGCATTGCCGCAACGTTGTCGCCGGCATTGTTTAAAACCTCGGCATTGGCTGCAGCACCCAAAAAAGGAGGGCGTCTCCGAATGGGCATGGGTGGCGGCTCCACCACCGATTCTTTGGAACCGGCCACCATCACCGATGCCTTCTGCCAAAACCTCACCTGGCAGCTCAGAAATAGTCTGGTGGAAGTCGATTACAAGGGCAATGCCACGCCGGAACTGGCCGAAAGCTTTGAGTCCACGCCGGATGCTGCTCAGTGGACGTTCAAGCTGCGCAAGGGAATTGAGTTTCATAACGGAAAAACCCTGGATGCCGATGATGTCATCGATTCCATACAATATCATCGCGGAAAGGACTCCAAGTCGGCAGCCAAATCGCTTCTGGAGGCCATCACGGAAATCAAGGCGGACGGGAAGAATACGGTGGTTTTCAAACTGGAGGGGGGAAACGCCGATTTCCCCTTTGTTCTGGCCGCTTACCACTTGACCATACAGCCCGCCGGCACCCGGGGTGCTGAATTTGGAAAAGGGATCGGCACCGGCGCCTATCAATTGGTCAGTTTTGAGCCGGGTGTGCGCGCGTTCGTTAAAAAAAATCCGAATTATTGGAAAAAAGGACGCGGTCATTTTGACGAAGTGGAGACCATCGGCATTGCCGATTTTAATGCCCGAACCAACGCGTTAAAAACCGGTCAGGTGGATGTCATCAACAAGTGTGAGTTGAAAACCGTTCATTTGTTAAAGAGAGCCCCCAATATCCAAATTATACGCACCACCGGAACACGGCATTATACCGTGCCCATGCTTTGTAATGTAGCGCCGTTTGATAACAATGATGTCCGACTGGCCTTAAAGTACGCCGTCGACCGTGAACAGATGGTGAAACTCATCCTGCGTGGCTATGGAAAGATCGCTAATGATCATCCCATCGGCCCTTCACAGCGGTTTTACGCCTCCGAGTTGCCCCAGAGAAAATATGATCCGGAAAAAGCCAAATTTCATATGAAGAAATCCGGTATCGGAGATTATGTGTTTAAATTACACACCGCCGATGCAGCCTTCGGCGGCGCCATCGATGCGGCGGTCCTGTATAAGGAGTCCGCGGCAAAAGCCGGCATCAAGATAGACGTCGTTCGAGAACCCAACGACGGCTATTGGAGCAACGTCTGGATGAAAAAGGCCTGGAGCACATGCTTTTGGTCCGGACGGCCCACGGCGGACTGGATGTTTTCCACCGCCTATTCGGTGGATGCCAAATGGAACGACACTTTCTGGACGCACGACCGGTTCAACAAGCTGCTGAAAGAGGCCCGGGCCGTGCTCGATGAAAATAAACGACGGGAAATGTATGTGGAGATGCAAAAGATTGTCCGAGACGAGGGCGGGGTTGTTGTTCCCATGTATGCCGATTACCTTGCCGGCGCTTCCGAAAAGGTCAAATTTGAAAATCCTGCCGGCAACTGGCCGCTGGATGGTCACAAGTGTCCCGAGCGTTGGTGGTTTGCATAGGTGGACCGTCAAAAGACGCCGGTGAAAGAGTGGCGAATTTTAACGGAACTATAACCCGAAGAAAGGTGTAGAAATTTCCTATCTTATTCACCCTCATCCAGCCTCCCCCGTTCAGGGGGAGGAGCTAAAACTTCCCTCCCCGTGCGGGAGGGATTGAGGGAGGAGGACAAGGCGATAAAATCGGTCTTACCTTTGTTTTGGTTATTGGACCGAATTTTAACATTGAACTAACTGAGACGAATTGAAAAAGGCTCGCATGTAAAGCGATGTGGGTATAAAGTAATGAATAGTATCGCAACAATGGTGTTTAAACGTATCGGTCTGGGCATTGTCACCCTTTTTATCATATCATTGTTGATATTTTTAGGTGTCGAAGCCTTACCGGGGGATTTGACTCAAGCGATTCTGGGGCAGAATGCCACACCGGAAACCGTCGAGGCATTCCGAAGGGAACTAAAATTGGATCTCCCGCCCCATATTCGCTATTTCTCCTGGCTTGGGGATATTTTGCGAGGGGATCTTGGAAACTCCCTCGCCAATAACCGGCCCATTGTCGATCTCATCGGTTGGCGCTTTTCAAACACGATATTTTTGGCAATCACTTCGGCGGTGATCGCAATTCCGGTGGCGATAATCCTCGGGATACTTGCGGCCCTTTACCGCAACACCTTGTTTGACCGCATCATTTCCATGGCGACGCTCAGTACGATCTCCTTTCCGGAATTTTTTGTGGCGTATATCCTCATCGCCCTTCTTTCGGTTCAGCTCATTATTTTCCCGAGCATCTCGAATATCAACGACCAGATGTCTTTTTGGGAGAAAATTCATGCCATTGTGCTTCCCTGCCTGACCCTTACGATGGTGGTGGTGGCCCACATGATGCGTCAAACCCGTGCTGCAATTATCAATATCCTGGCCAGCCCGTTCATCGAAATGGCACAACTCAAGGGCCTCAAGCGGCTGCGGATCGTCGTTCTTCACGCATTTCCGAATGCACTTTCACCGGTCATCAATGTCGTTGCGTTAAACCTCGCCTATCTGGTGGTGGGAGTCGTGATTGTAGAAGTTGTTTTTGTTTATCCCGGGCTTGGGCAGCTTTTGGTGGATTCGGTATCAAAACGTGACATCCCGGTTGTTCAGTCAAGCGGTCTTATTTTTGCAGCGACATATATCGGTCTTAATCTGACTGCGGATATCTTGTCGATTGTCAGCAACCCCCGGCTGAGAAATCCCAAGTGATAGTAGGTAAATGATGGCAGCTTTCAAACTACTCAGGCAATCACCCCTAAGCGCTCGAATCGGGCTTGCAATGATACTGATTAATGTCATTGCCGCGATCTTTGCTCCGGTAATTTCACCGTATAGTGAAACGGAAGTTGTGGGAGATGTGTGGGAACCCTACAGCCGAAGCAATCTTTTGGGTACCGATAATGTGGGGCGGGATCTTTTTACACGATTGCTTTACGGCGCCCGCAACACCATCGCATTGGCGTTTATTACCACCATGCTGTCGTTTTTGGTCGGCACCATCTGCGGATTTTTTGCAGCAACTTTAGGGGGTTGGATCGATCAGATGCTCAGCCGTGTCGTGGACATTTTGATGGCCTTTCCGACGCTCATTTTTGCATTGATGGTACTGTCTGTGGTGGGAACATCCATCACGGCCCTTATCGTGGTTATTGCACTTTTGGACTCCACACGGGTTTTCCGCCTCTCGAGGGCTGTGGCCATGGATATCGAGGTCATGGAGTTCGTTGAAGCGGCCCGGCTCCGGGGAGAGAGGATCTGGTGGCTGATGCGGCACGAAATTTTACCCAATGCCATGCCGCCGTTGGTGGCGGAATTCGGTCTGCGTTTTTGCTTTGTCTTTTTATTCATCGCGGCCCTCAGCTTTCTCGGTCTTGGCATCCGGCCCCCCACGGCGGACTGGGGGAGTATGGTTCGAGAAAATGCAGGTGCGATCACCTTCGGCATCTTTGTTCCGTTATGGCCGGCAGCGGCGATCGCTTTTCTCACGGTGGGCGTCAACCTGGTGGTCGACTGGTTTCTGCATGTTGCCAGTGGTCTAAAGGATTCATCGTAACTGAAGGTGTCCCCGCTTCTGCTTCGCTTCAGACGGGATCTTCGACAGGTGTCAGGAGCAAGAAACGCAAGGACCGAAAACTAAACACTGAAACCTGTGAAATTGGCTTTTCGGTACAACCGTTTCGCAACCACACCGCCGCCGAAACGCACGGTCTTGGAGGACGCGTTGTGGCTGAATTTTTAAATTAATAAAAAGCACTTATGAATATGGAATAGAAACAATGGATAATCATCACCTGTTAAAAATCGAAAAAATAGAAATCGAAGGATTCAGTGACGAACGCTGGATTCCCATTGTAAACGGCATTGACCTAACCCTCAGCAGAGGCGAAGTCCTCGGTTTAATAGGGGAATCGGGTGCCGGGAAATCGACGTTAGGGCTCGCTTCCATGGCGTACACCCGGCAGGGTTGCAGAATCGTCTCCGGAACCATTATTTTTGACGGGATCGATTTGACCCAAGCAAGCAACGATGAGCTGCGAGATTTAAGGGGCTCACGGATTGCCTATGTGGCGCAAAGCGCTGCCGCGTCGTTTAATCCGGCTCATAGACTTATCAAACAGTATGCCGAAGCACCGGTTCAGCACGGTCTGATGAGCTATTCAGATGCGGCGGAAAAGGCGATTGAGATCTATCGGCGCTTGTTGCTGCCGGATCCCGAGCAAATCGGGTACCGCTATCCCCATCAGGTGTCGGGAGGTCAATTGCAGCGTGCCATGGTCGCCATGGCCATGTCTTGCCGCCCCGATATCATCATATTCGACGAACCCACAACCGCCTTGGACGTCACCACTCAAATTGAGGTTCTATCCGCCATCAAGGACATCACCCGGCAATTCAACACGGCAGCCGTTTATATCACCCATGACCTGGCCGTCGTTGCTCAATTGGCCGACCGTATCATGGTGCTCCGATACGGCGATTTGATTGAAGAGGGAGATACCCGGGAGATGCTGGCCAAACCCAAAGAGGAATATACCAGGCAACTGCTCTCCGTGCGTACCCTCAGAGAAGTGACGGATGATATCGCCAGTGACAAAAGCCCTATTTTGGAAGTCAAAAATGTCTCGGCGAGTTATATCAAAGGCACCAATGTTCTTGAGGACGTAAGTCTGAAAATACCCCGTGGAAAGACCGTTGCCGTCGTGGGAGAATCGGGCAGCGGAAAGAGCACATTGGCCAGGGTCATCACCGGACTGCTGCCCCCGTTTGAAGGTGGGGTGATCTTTGACGGGCAGGCGTTGTCTTCTGCTCTCAAAGCACGGGATCGTGAGAGTCTCAG
>JAHEHB010000027.1 GCA_024644775.1 Deltaproteobacteria bacterium | reverse complement strand
TAATGTAACGATAACAGCGGAGCTGATCACACCGATTGCGATGGAAAAGGAAGTACGGTTTGCGATCCGAGAAGGGGGGCGGACCGTGGGTGCGGGTGTCGTCAGCGATATACTCGAATAAAGAAAGCCGGAATAAAGAAAGATAGAACAAAGAAAGATAGATGGTTCCCATGATAAAGAACACGAAAATACGGATTCGACTCAAGGCCTATGATCATAAGCTTTTAGATCAATCGGCGACCGATATTGTTGATACAGCCAATAAGACAGGTGCAAAAGTCATTGGACCCATCCCTTTGCCAACTCGAATCAGCAAATATTGTGTACTTCGTTCCCCGCATATCGATAAGAAATCGCGGGAACAGTTTGAAATCCGAACCCATAAGAGACTTCTCGATATTCTAGAACCTACACAACAGACTGTGGACGCATTGATGAAGCTAGATCTTTCTCCGGGTGTGGATGTGGAAATTAAACTTTAGCATAGGAAGCTGCAAGCGATATGGTTAATGGAATTATCGGAAAAAAGTTAGGTATGACCAGCCTGTTTACTCCAGACGGGGAGTATGTACCGGTTACTGTCGTTAAGGCAGGCCCGTGTGTGGTCACGCAAATTAAAACGATTGAAACGGATGGCTATAATGCCTTGCAGTTGGGATTCGATGAGAAAAAAAAATCTCGAATCAAAAAGCCGTTGGAAGGTCATCTGAAAAAAAGTGGAGATGGCCGGTTTGCTGTGTTAAGAGAAATCCCTGTGGACAAACCCGATGAGTACAGCCTTGGCCAGGCGATCAAACTGGATGTGTTTGAAGTTGGAGAACGGGTAATCGTTACGGGCACCTCGAAAGGTCGGGGATTTTCCGGTGTAATTAAGCGGCATGGATTTCATGGAGGTCGAAAAAGCCATGGGAGCAATTCTCATAGAATTCCGGGATCCATCGGGTGCAGTGCAACCCCTTCCAAGGTTAATAAGGGGAAAAAGCTACCGGGACATTATGGGAACGATCGTAAAACGGTTCGAAATCTGGAGATTGTCGACATCCGCGCAGACGAGCATCTCCTTCTTTTGAAGGGCCCAGTACCGGGCTATCGATCTGGATTGGTATCCATAAGAAAGCCTACATTCGAATAATCAAAACGTATAAAGAGCACGATTCATGTCACAGGGGCGTGCCGCGCCGTACATCATGAATCGTGCTCTAAATTGAGGACGATTATGCCGGTTGTAAATGTTGTCGATCAAAAAGGACAAACCGTCTCACAGGTGAAGCTGGCGGACGATCTGTTCAATGTAGCAGTGAAACCAACCGTTCTGCATGAGGTTGTAACCATGCAGTTGGCAGCCAGGCGGGCGGGCACGGCTTCGGTAAAAAACCGCTCTGAGATAAGGGGAAGCGGAAGAAAACTTTTCAGACAGAAAGGTACCGGACGTGCGCGACGCGGCAATATCAAATCTCCACTTTTGCGCGGTGGCGGGGTTGTTTTCGGTCCGAAGCCTAAATCTTACGGTTATAAGATGCCGAAACGCGTTCGAAAATTAGCGCTTAAAATGGCATTAACCCGCAAGCTGCAGGAAAACAGCCTGGTCGTGCTCAATGATTTTCAACTTGCGGGAATCAAAACCAGGGAGTTCCTGGAGGTTATGTCTGCCCTGAATCTGGCCAGCACGTTGATCGTCACAGAGCAAAAGAATGATACGCTTGAGCGTTCATCGCGGAATGTGCCATACGTAAAAGTGCTAAGAAGTGAAGGGCTCAATACCTACGATATTCTCAAATACCAATCATTGCTCTTGCTCGAGTCTTCGATCAAAACTATCGAAAGGAGACTGCTCGTATGATTCAATACGATACCATAAAACGACCGCTCATTACGGAGAAAACAACCAATCAAAAGGATTCCTATAACCAAGTCACCTTTGAGGTTGACCGAAGTTCAAACCGAGTGGAAATCAAAAGAGCCGTTGAACAACTATTCAATGTCAGAGTGGCCAGCGTCCAAACGATGCAAATAAAGGGTAAAAGGAAGCGCCGGGGATGGATCGTCGGAAAGCGCAAAGATTGGAAAAAAGCCGTCGTAACATTAATGCCTGGAGAACGGATCGATTTTTTTGAAGGCGTTTAAGATATAGGAGTACCGAATGGCACTGAAAAAAGTAAACCCAACAGCTCCGGGAAGGCGATTTCAGGTATATCCCACATTTGAAGAAATTACCCGAAAATCCCCTGAAAAAAGTCTCTTGAAGGTTATAAAAAAATCCGGTGGTCGAAATTCCTATGGTCGCATTACCTGTCGGCATCGAGGTGGAGGGCAGAAACGCCACTATCGAATCGTCGATTACAAACGGGATAAGATCGACATTCCGGCAAAAGTAGCGTCTATCGAATACGACCCGAACCGATCGGTTCGAATTGCACTGCTTCACTATAGAGACGGCGAAAAACGCTACATACTCGCGCCTTTAAATCTTGATGTGGGTGCGACGGTGATGTCCGGTTCGGTTGCGGACATTAAACCGGGTAATGCCTTACCCCTACGAAATATTCCTTTGGGTACCCATATTCATAATATCGAATTGCAGGCGGGGAAAGGTGGTCAGATTGTCAGGAGTGCCGGAACGTACGCACAGCTCATGGCAAAGGAGGATAGATACGCGCTCGTTAAACTTCCTTCGGGAGAAGTGCGAATGATTCTGATCGAATGTAAGGCAACCGTCGGGCAACTGGGTAACGTGGATCATGAAAATATCTCTCTTGGGAAGGCAGGTCGCAAACGATGGCTTGGACGAAAACCCAAAGTTCGCGGCGTCGCCATGAATCCGGTCGATCATCCCATGGGAGGTGGAGAGGGCAGATCGTCGGGAGGACGTCATCCATGTACACCATGGGGAATTCCAACAAAAGGATATCGGACAAGGAAAAACAGACAAACAGACAAATTTATTGTAACAAGAAGATAAAAGATATTTTCGGTTTTTGAGTTGCGATTCGATGAAAATCTAACCCTGAGTGTCTTATGAAAATCGAATACCCGCCGGCATAGTCTGATGGCGGCGGGCAGGTCGTAAATCGAAAATGAAGGAACGTAATATGCCACGATCTTTAAAAAAAGGGCCCTATGTGGATTCCAAATTGATGAAGAAAGTTGTTGCCACCCAAGAAAGTCGGTCTAGCAACGTGATCAAAACCTGGTCGCGGCGCTCGACGATCGTTCCGGAGATGGTTGGGATTACCCTGGCGGTTCATAACGGGAAAAAATTTGTGCCGGTTTTCGTTTCTGAAAACATGGTGGGGCATAAACTTGGAGAATTCTCTCCAACCCGCACATTTTACGGACACGCTGGTGACAAAAAATCAAAACTGAAAAAATAATAAGGAAGAATTCCAGATGGAGGTCAAAGCAATATCCAAATATGTGCGAATTTCACCCCAGAAGGTTCGAAAACTGATCGGTGCGATTCGGGGAATGCCGGTGCAGAAAGCATTGGACTCACTGAAGTTCATGCCTCAGAAATCTGCAAAAATTCTTTCAAAGGTCATCCAATCGGCGGCTGCCAATGCCGATCAACATCCTGACATCGATGTGGATACCCTGGTTATCGAAAATGTACTGGCAGATGGGGGCCCCATGCTCAAACGCTTTAGGGCGAGGGCGCGTGGCCGGGGCACTCGTATATTAAAACGCACAACACATATTACCGTCGTTCTATCAGAAAGTTCAGCATAACAAAAGGAGGCGAAAGCTTGGGCCAAAAAGTAAATCCCGTAGGTTTGAGGCTAGGCATTGTAAAGACATGGGAATCTCGTTGGTATGCCGGGAAAAACTATTCGGATTATATTTTAGAAGATTTCAATATTCGCAAGTACTTAAAAAAGAGGCTTCATCATGCCGGGATTTCCAGAATTGAAGTTGAGCGGTCCACCAAGCGAGTTAGACTTCGAATCTTTACCGCAAGACCCGGAATTGTTATCGGCAAAAAAGGCGCTGAAATTGAACTTCTCAAAAAAGATCTTGAGAAGATGATTGCTCAGGAGGTACTCATCGATATTCAGGAAGTGAGAAAACCTGAGATCGATGCTCAATTGGTCGCAGAAAACGTGGCGCTGCAAATCGAGCGTAGAGTGGCATTCCGACGCGCCATGAAGCGTGGGGTATCATCTGCAATGCGCTTTGGCGCTAAAGGGATAAAGATTATTTGTGCCGGACGATTGGGCGGCGCAGAGATGGCCAGAATGGAATGGTATCGAGAAGGACGTGTCCCCTTGCACACACTTCGCGCTGACATTGACTACGGAATCACGGAAGCGAATACTACTTACGGGATTATCGGCGTAAAGGTATTTATATTCAAAGGAGAGATCTTAAAAAGAGATCAAATTGAGGCGGGTGTGTCGGCCTGAGGTATCACTGATTTCTTGATGGGTATCATTTCTAGCTGGAAAAAACAGGTTATATTTAAGGAATTTTCAGGGGATAGCGGGCATGTTAAGTCCAAAGAAAGTAAAATATCGAAAACAACAAAGAGGAAGAATGAGGGGGGTTGCTCGACGGGGAAGCGGTCTTGATTTCGGTGAATACGGCTTGCAGGCTGTGGAGTGCGGCACCGTCAGCGCAAAGGAGATTGAAGCGGCTCGTATCGCAATGACCCGGCACGTCAAACGGGGCGGAAAAATGTGGATCCGTATTTTTCCGGATAAACCCTTTACGAAGAAGCCTGCCGAGGTGAGAATGGGAAAAGGAAAGGGAGCTCCGGAAGGATGGGTTGCCGTGATCCGGCCAGGTAAAATTCTTTATGAAATGGAAGGTGTGCCGGTGGAATTGGCAAGAGAAGCCCTTCGACTCGCAGCCCATAAGCTGTCTGTGAAGACACGCTTTGTGGAAAGGAGCGACACCACATGAAATCCAACGAGATTCGAGAATTGATCGTTGAAGAGATACAGCGTAAAGGAGTCGATCTCAAACAAGAGCTTTTCAACCTTCGCTTTCAGCACGGGACGGGCCAACTTGAAAACACGGCGAGGTTGAAACAAACCAAACGCGATATTGCGAGGGTTGAGACGATCCTCAAGGAAAAACAATCAAGCGAAAGCGGAAAAAGTGAATGAAAACGCGCGGAATGAAACGGCAAATGGTAGGAACGATTGTTAGCGACAAGATGGACAAAACCGTTGTTGTGCTTGTGGGGCGGTTGGTCAAACATTCATCATATCATAAATATATACGTAAACGTGCTCGATTTACGGCACACGATGAAAAAAATTCCTGTCGTATAGGTGATAAGGTACTGATCACCGGCTCCAGACCGATTAGCAGGACCAAACGCTGGCGGGTCAGCAGGGTCCTTGAAAAAGCGGTATAGATTCAGAAGGAACGTTAATAATGATTCAGCCAGAGACTCGATTGACAGTTGCCGATAATTCAGGTGCGAAGGTTCTCTATTGCATCAAAGTCTTGGGAGGTTCTCGAAGGCGCTATGCGCGCATCGGGGACATTATCGTTGTGTCCGTAAAGGAAGCCATTCCAAATGCGAAGGTTAAAAAGGGAGACGTGTTAAAGGCGGTAGTGGTTCGAACCAAGAAGGAAATCAGGCGACAGGACGGATCCTACATTCGGTTTGATGATAACTCGGCGGTGTTAATAAATGCCCAGAGGGAACCCATCGGAACGCGTATATTCGGACCCGTGGCAAGAGAACTTCGGAGTAAGCGATTCATGAAAATTATTTCATTGGCCCCGGAGGTTCTATAGGTTTGGGAGGTAGTTCGTATGACGCAACAACCATGCAGTTTGAAAAAGGATGACAAGGTAAAGGTTATTTCCGGCAAAGATAAAGGGAAAATCGGCAAAGTTTTAAAGGTCGTACAAAACAAGAATCGATTGCTTGTAGAGAACATTAACATGGTGAAGCGACATACCAGACCGACGGCCCAGAATCGCCAAGGAGGTATTGTTGAAAGCGAAGGGTCGATTCATTGGTCCAACGTCATGTTGATGTGTAATAAATGCATGTCACCGGTGCGAATCACGATGAAGCGTCTTGAGGATGGCAAAAAGGTGCGCACTTGCAAAAAATGCAATGAAATCATCGATGCCTGAGAGATACCGCACAAATGAGGAATGTTATGTCTGTTTTTAGAATTCATTATGAAAAAGAAATTATTCCACGCCTGATGGAAACCTTTCAATACAAGAATCGAATGCAGGTACCGAAATTGGAAAAAATTGTATTGAATATGGGCTTGGGTGAGGCCATTCAGAATATTAAAGTACTCGATTCAGCCGTTGTAGAACTAAAATCTATCGCAGGGCAACAACCGGTCATTACCCGTGCCAAAAAATCTATTGCTGCCTTCAAATTGAGGGTGGGAATGCCCATCGGTTGTATGGTAACCCTTCGCCACGACCGTATGTTTGATTTTTGTAACAAACTTGTCAATGTGGCGCTTCCCCGGGTGCGTGACTTCAGGGGGGTATCGGGAAAGGCAATGGACGGTCATGGAAACTATTCTTTAGGTATCAAGGAACATATAATATTTCCAGAAATCGACTATGATAAGATCGATAAGATCAAAGGAATGAACATCACCATTGTGACGACGGCGACAACAGATGAGGAAGGTAAGGAACTTATTCGGCTGCTCGGAATGCCGTTTCGAAATTGATCCATTAAATTGAACCACCTCGTCAAACAGCGGTACAAGCGAGGCATTTTACCACTTGGGGGGTGGAAATTTGACTATCAAGAAGGGTAGATGTAAAGGAGGATCGTTTGGCCAAAACATCGCTGCAAATAAAAGCAAAGCGAAAATCGAAATACAAGGTGAGAGACTATAATCGGTGCCCGATATGCGGGAGGCCGAGGGCTTTTCTGAGAAAATTTGGTATATGTCGCATCTGTTTTCGAATGCTTGCCTCCCAGGCCAAGCTGCCAGGAGTCATCAAATCTAGTTGGTAAAAGGATGCTGGATGCTCGATACTGCATACTGGAAACACGATATTAGAGGAATTTGTCTGTTCAGTTTTAATTGTCGAGATTTTTTCTAAAATCACGCACGCAGCATCGCGTATCAAACAACAGGAGATAAGAATGTCGATCAGTGATCCAATAGCGGACATGCTAACCCGAATCAGGAACGCTGGAGGTGCGAAATTTAACAGCGTTGATATTCCAGGTGCCAAAATCAAAATAGAATTGGCGAAAGTACTGAAAGCCGAAGGATATATTCGGAATTATAAATACTTAAAAGACGACAAACAGGGGGTGATACGGATCTATCTGAAATATGGCCCTCAGCAGCAACATGCAATCTGTCGAATTGGTCGTGTTAGTAAGCCGAGCCGGCGCGTTTACGTTAAGCGTAAAGATATCAAGCCGGTTTACAACAGCACGGGTATTGCGATCCTGTCTACGTCGAAGGGAATCATGACCGATCGCCAAGCCAAGAAAGAAAACGTCGGCGGAGAGATTCTCTGCACGCTTTGGTAAAAAGAGGAGTTACATATGTCCCGGGTAGGTAGAATGCCAATATCGGTACCAGAAAAAACGAAGTTGACATATAAAGACAGAGTGCTCACCGTGGAAGGTTCAAAGGGCTCGCTGTCACGATCCATCCATCCATCGGTCGATTTGACGATAGAAGAAGGAACGCTCCATGTGACGCGGGAATCAGATAATCGAGGGACGCGGTCAATTCAGGGACTTACCCGGAGCCTGGTTGCCAATATGATTGTCGGGGTAAACGATGGCTTTGAACGTACACTCGAAATTAACGGCATCGGGTATCGCGCCGAGCTCAAGGGCAAACAGATTGTTTTCCACCTGGGGTTTTCTCGTCCTGTTCAATTTGATCTTCCGGAAGGCGTTTCAGCAACCATCGATAGAAACAATACGATAAAGCTGTCCGGAATCAATAAGGAGCAACTCGGGCACGCTGCAGCGGCGATTCGTCGTTTGAGACCTCCCGAGCCTTATAAAGGCAAGGGTATAAAATACGCAGAGGAACATATACGAAAGAAAGCCGGCAAAACAGGAACGAAGTAATTTTCGAATCGAAAATTAATCAAAGGATTTTTGTAATGGGTGTAATGGGATTAAGACAACAGGCTCGGTTAAAGCGGAAAAAAAGGATTCGCAGGGATCTATCAGGCACCTCTCAGCGGCCGCGGCTCAGTGTGTTCCGCAGTTCGAAACATATCTATGCACAGGTAATCGATGATACCGCCGGACACACAATCGTCGCCGCATGCAGTTTGGAGACCGCGATCAAAGAGCAACCGGATGCTGATAACAAAATTTCCATTGCCCGGGTCGTAGGAAAGCTTGTTGGCGAGCGCGCGGCAAATAAGGGGGTCAAACAGATCGTCTTTGATCGAAACGGCTTTTTGTATCATGGGCGTGTGAAGGCCGTATCGGAAGGCGCACGAGAGGCAGGTTTGGATTTTTAACGATTTCAAGGAGGAAAACCCTTGTTCAAGCAGGACACAGAAGAGAACCAACTCATTGATAAGGTAGTGCATATCAACCGTGTGGCGAAGGTTGTAAAGGGCGGTCGAAGATTTGGTTTTAGTGCGATTGTCGTCGTCGGTGATGGCGAAGGGACTGTCGGATATGGGCTTGGAAAAGCCGGAGAAGTGCCTGAAGCCATCCGTAAGGGTGTGGATAAAGCAAAAAAAAATATGATACAGGTACCGCTCGTGGAAGGAACGATTCCATTTGAAGTGATCGGGAAGTTTGGGGCCGGACGGGTTTTACTAAAACCTGCATCCAAGGGTACCGGGGTAATTGCCGGCGGTGCGGTTCGGGCCGTACTGGAAGCCGTCGGTGTTCAAAACATTCTCACGAAATGTCTAGGATCACACAATCCACATAATTTGGTAAAGGCTTCTTTGCAAGGTTTGAAGCAGCTGCAAAGCCGCGAACAGGTGGCATCAAGACGCGGCATCCCTGTTGAAGAGCTGTAGAGAGGATAGGTACCCATGGGCGGGACATTAAAAATTACGCTGATAAAGAGCATGATTGGAAGACCCGAGAAACACCGAAAAGTATTGAGGGGAATGGGGTTGACCAAACGAAACCGAACGGTTGAATTGCAAGATACACCTTCCGTTCGGGGAATGATCAACAAGGTGTGTCATCTTGTAATCGCTGAGGAGAAGAAATGAAACTGAATGAGTTGTCACCTGCAAAGGGATCCAGAAGTTCTCGAAAACGTCTGGGGCGGGGTGTCGGTTCCGGAACCGGAAAGACAGCCGGCAGGGGAACAAAGGGATTAAAAAGCCGTTCCGGTGGAACGGTGAGGGCCGGTTTTGAAGGCGGCCAGATGCCGATTCATCGGCGATTACCAAAACGCGGTTTTACCAATATTTTTAAAAAGATAGTTGTCGTCGTAAATATCAGAGATCTGGTGCGATTTGAAAGCGGCAGCCGGGTGGATAGGCCATCTCTGACCCGATGCGGCCTTATCAAAGGCCGTCATGATGGAATCAAATTATTGGGCCATGGAGACATTTCCTATCCACTGACTATTGAAGTTAACAGCGTCAGCAAACGTGCGAAAGAAAAAATCGAAGCAGCTGGCGGAACAGTAGAGGTAATTTAGCATGCTGGGCGGCGGGTTCCAAAATATTCTTAAGATTCCCGAACTCAAAAAACGGGTGATTTATACATTTGCACTTTTGTCTGTATATCGAATCGGTGTCCATGTGCCGGCACCGGGTATCGATAGTGCAGCATTGGCTTCCTTTTTTGCGCGGGCCAAAGGAACCTTATTGGGACTATTTGACATGTTTTCAGGCGGCGCTCTCGAGAGGCTTTCTGTTTTTGCGCTGGGAATCATGCCGTATATCAGCGCCTCGATCATCCTGCAGTTGCTGACGGTGGTAATCCCTCACCTGGAGCGTTTGTCCAAAGAAGGTGAACAGGGGCGTAAGAAGATTACCCAATATACGCGCTATGGCACGGTCGTACTCAGTATTATTCAAGGGTTCGGTATCAGCGTTGGACTTGAGAGTATGACCTCCCCAGGTGGCGCACCGATTGTTATTTTTCCGGGTTGGCAGTTTCGGTTGATGACGGTTATTACGTTGACAGCGGGCACCGCCTTTATCATGTGGCTGGGGGAGCAGATTACCGAGCGAGGCATCGGTAATGGTATCTCGCTGATCATATTCGCCGGTATTGTGGCTCGAATGCCAACGGCTATCGGCAATACCTTTCGATTGCTATCAACCGGGGAAATGGGGATTTTTGTGATTATCATCCTGGTTGTGCTGATGGTGGTGGTGGTTGGTTTTATTATTTTTGTAGAACAGGGACAGCGTCGAATACCGGTTCAATATGCCAAGCGTGTGGTGGGCCGGAGAATGTATGGGGGACAGAGCACCCATCTTCCATTAAAAATCAATACTTCCGGGGTGATCCCCCCCATTTTTGCCTCTTCCATAATCATGTTTCCTGCAACCCTTGCTAGCTTTATTCGCGTTCCCTGGATGCAGAATGTCGCGGCCGCCATGCGCCCGGGAAATATTTTGTATGAGCTCCTATATGTTGGATTTATTTTCTTTTTTTGTTACTTTTATACAGCGGTCACCTTTAATCCGGTGGATGTCGCCGACAATATGAAAAAGCAAGGTGGATACATCCCGGGCATTCGTCCTGGAAAACGGACGGCTGACTATATTGATCGCGTTTTGACGAGAATTACACTGGGAGGCGCCATATACGTAGCCTCCGTTTGTGTACTTCCTTCTATTTTAACAGCGAGGTTTAATGTGCCATTCTACTTCGGCGGCACCGCACTGCTGATTGTTGTGGGAGTTGCAATCGATACGGTTGCTCAAATAGAGTCGCACATGTTAACGCGACACTATGAGGGGTTTCTAAAGAAGGGTGGCGCGAAGATGAAAGGACGACATTGATGTAAGTGCCAATTGGCGTTTGTCATTGGTAAACCGTTTCTGGTTCGAATTCAGAGAACGACAATGGACAAATGACAACTGACATTGTTTATCGTGTTTTCCGGGTGCCACATATAAGGACTAGTAATGCCAAAAGAAGAACCGATTAAAGTTGAGGGAAAAGTGATCGAAACACTTCCCAACGCGATGTTTCGAGTAGAGCTTGAAAATAAACATAGGATCCTCGCGCATATTTCCGGAAAAATGCGTATGCATTTTATTAAAATTTTACCCGGGGATACGGTTAGCGTTGAGCTCTCACCTTACGATCTCACACGTGGAAGAATTACGTATCGGTCAAAATAACCGAAGTGGATCGAAACATTGCAGGGTGAGGTAACGCAGGAAGGAATGTTTAGATGAAAGTTAGGCCGTCCGTCAAGAAGGTTTGCGCAAAGTGCAAAATCATTCGTCGAAAAGGTGTGGTAAGGGTTATTTGTGAAAACAGCCGTCATAAACAGCGGCAAGGTTAAAGGAGAGAAACCGTGGCAAGAATTGCAGGGGTTGATTTGCCAAGAAGGAAGCGGGTTGAGATTGGCCTCACTTATATCTACGGCATCGGCCAATCGACGTCCAATCGGATTTTATCCCAGTTAGATATTGATCCGAGTACCAAGACCGACGACTTGTCAGAGTCGGAGGTTAACCGTATCCGGCAGGTTATCGACGGCGAACACAAAGTAGAAGGTGAGCTTCGCACTGAAATCTCTATGAATATCAAGCGATTGATGGACCTGGGATGCTATCGCGGACTTCGTCATCGAAGGTCGCTTCCGGCCAGAGGGCAACGAACCAGCACAAACGCCCGGACAAGAAAAGGGCCCCGTCGCACCGCTGTTAAGAAAAAAGGTGCAGCAAAGAAAAAGTGATTTTCGATTGGATTGCAGATATCAAAACGGGTTCGGGTGCACCATCGCCCAATAAATCGACATCTGCTCAAAAAAATCGGTAGAAGGAAATGACATATGGCAAGAAGACCCCGAACGAGGAAAAAAGAAAAAAAGAACATACTAAATGGTGTCGTTCATATTCACTCTACGTTCAACAATACGATCGTAACTATCACCGACCCGAGCGGTAATGTTGTTGCCTGGTCGAGTGCCGGGGTTCAGGGATTTAAGGGATCCCGAAAATCGACCCCATTTGCGGCACAACTTGCAGCAGAAGATGCTGCGAAAAAGGCAATGGAACATGGGATGAAAAATGTGGAAGTTTATGTAAAAGGTCCGGGCGCCGGCCGGGAATCCGCACTTCGTTCGCTTCAAGCTGCAGGGTTTAATGTGGCGATGATAAAGGATGTAACACCGATTGCACACAACGGTTGCCGACCGCCAAAAAGACGAAGGGTATAAAGGAGGTTCATTTGGCAAGATATACGGGTTCGGTTTGCAGAATATGCCGACGAGAAAATCTTAAACTATTTCTGAAAGGAGATCGCTGTTATTCCGATAAATGTGCATTTGATCGAAGAGGATACCCTCCGGGTCAACACGGTCAAGGTCGACGCGGAAAAGTGTCCGACTACGGAATACAGCTTCGTGAAAAACAGAAAGTTAAAAGAATGTACGGCTTGTCAGAAAACCAATTTCGCCTCTTTTTCAAACGCGCTGAAAGAAAAAGAGGCATTACCGGAACCAATCTTCTGGTGCTGCTTGAACGCCGGCTCGATAATGCGGTGTATCGCCTTGGTTTTGTTGACTCCCGTTCTCAAGGGCGTCATTTTGTGAGGCACAATCATTTTTTATTAAACGGGAAAAAGGTAAATATTCCCTCTTATCAGATTCAGATCGATGACGTGATCGAAATCAGCGAGAAAAGCCGGAACATTAAAGCCATCGAAGAGGCCATGGAGGCAGTTGCCCGCAGAGGTGTTCCCCAATGGTTGGATTTGGAAAAAGAGAATCTTCGAGGTATGGTTAAAGCCTTTCCAGTGCGGGAAGATATTACCATGCCGATTCAGGAACAACTGATCGTTGAACTTTATTCTAAATAACCAAATTTTTGTGGAGATTGAATATGCCTTCAAATGAACTCATGCTGATGAACTGGCAGGATATGATTAAGCCAGAAAAGATTCAGGTAACCAGCACATCTTTTTACGGGAAATTTGTATTTGAACCCCTAGAACGAGGGTTTGGTATAACTATCGGAAATTCCCTTAGACGTGTTATTTTGTCATCTTTGTTCGGAGCCGCCATCACCGCTGTCAAGTTTGAAGGGGTCATGCATGAATACAGTGTGCTACCTGGCGTATATGAGGATGTGTCCGAGATACTGCTCAATCTGAAGGAAGTCCGTTTTAAGGTTGCCGATGTAGAGCCAAAAGCGGTTCGTATCGATAAAGCTGAAGAGGGGGAAGTGACCGCCGGAGACATTATGAGCGATGATGGAAGATGTGAAGTGCTCAATCCGGATTTACATATCGCAACTCTTTCCAAAAAGACGGATTTGAAAGCGACCATGACAGTTAGCGTCGGCAAGGGGTATTCGTTGGCAGAGGCCAACAAAGATGAGGAAGCTCCCATCGGAACCATACCGGTTGATGCCGTCTTTTCGCCTGTTAAACGGGTAAATTATGTATTGGGAACCGCACGAGTGGGCCAGCGAACCGACTATGATAAGCTAACGCTGGAGGTATGGACCGATGGCAGCATTTTTCCTGAAGAAGCGGTCGCTTTTGCCGCCAAAATCATAAAAGAGCAAATGAATATATTCATCAATTTTGATGAAAAAACGACCACCGAGGTGTCTAAAAAAAGAGAAATAGCTGAATCTCCCGATTACAACGATAATCTCTATCGGAACGTTGATGAACTTGAGCTTTCCGTGCGCAGTGCCAATTGTTTGAAGAATGCCAATATTAATAAAATCTATCAATTGGTCAGCAAATCCGAAGCGGAAATGCTTAAGACCAAAAATTTTGGTAGAAAATCTCTAAATGAGATCAAGGAAGTGCTGACTGAAATGGGACTCTCTTTGGGGATGAAGCTTGAAGGATTCGAGCCACCGGAAGAAAACGAAGAGGAAGGAGCTTAGTCGGTTCCATGCGACATCACAAAGCGGGTTTAAAATTAAATCGGACCAGCAGTCATCGGAACGCCATGTTCCGCAATATGGTAACGTCCCTGTTTAAACATGATCGTATCCGCACAACGGACACAAAGGCAAAAGAACTGAAGCGTTGGGCGGACAATCTGATTACGCTGGCAAAACGTGGGGACCTTCATGCCCGGCGACGGGCACTATCCATTGTTCGAGAAAAAGACGTGGTCCACAAACTGTTTAACGACGTTGAAAATCGATTCAGCGACACGAAAAGCGGCTATACACGTGTTATTCGGTTGGGAAGGCGCCCCGGAGATGCTGCACGCATGTCGCTGGTTGAATTGATGTCTTCAGAAACTGAAAAGAAAAAAAAGGAAAGAAAGAAGAAAAAACCTGCAATAGAAGAACAGAAATCTTCAGAAGAAACGCGTAAACCGGAAACAGCGGATGTTGAAAAAAAAGAAGCGGTTAAAAAACCGGTGTCTTCGGCAAATCAACAAATGTCCGTAGAAAAAGAAGTGAAAGAAACTACGGATACCGGTGTAGAAGCGTCACCCGAAAAAGACAGCGCGCCAAGTGATTCACAGCCTTAAGGGCTCGCTCAAAAATAAATTACCATTTTATGCATCACAGCTTCAGGCTATCTTTGCCCGATCCTCAATTGCAAAATTCTCGAAATAGTTCACTATTCCTGTGGTTTTGCGATCTCGGATCGAACAAATCTAACCTAAATCTGAGCGCCTAAAATGCCAATTTAATTTTGAGCGAGCCCTACGCGCGACGCGCAAAACAAACTCCATGTAAAAATGACCCTGTGATCGTATTCTCACGGGGTTTTTTCTTTTGATCTTTGGCCTGGTAGAGTTTTTTATCGGCTTTTCTCAATAAAAAGCGCCACTCTTTTATTTCTCTATCTTCTGTGGATGCCACACCAAAACTAATGGAAACGGGTATGGAAATATCTCCGAACCGCAGCGGGTCGTCCTGGAGAGTTTTTTTCAATCGACCCATGAGCTTCTCTGCACTTTTGGTGGATGTTTCTGGGAGAATAAATACAAATTCGTCCCCTGCAAATCGCGCCACCACATCAGATTCGCGACTCATTTCAAGCAGATTTATCGCAACATATTTTAGAAGATCGTCCCCCCTGTCGTGGCCGTAACTGTCGTTTACAGTTTTAAAGTCATCGATGTCCAGAAACACAACCGAAAGTACACTTTCATATCGATTTGAACGATTGAATTCTCTTTTCAGTATTGACTCCATAACTCTTCGATTCAAAAGACCCGTGAGTGGGTCGTGATAGGCTAAATATTTGAGTTTTTCGTGAGCAAATACATTTGAGAGACAAAGAGATACTTTTACGGCAAGCTGTTCTAGGCGGCTCGTATCGATGCCCGGTTGAAATCGTTTTTGCGAGATGTCTGCTTGATTCAGGCTGCCGATAACCTCACCATGGAGCGAGATGGGGGCAATGGCCATGGACTTGATAGGTATTTTTTTTTGGTTTTTCGGAATTAAATTAGTATAAGACCTTATATGGTTGTTTATCAGCAGAGGCTTCATGCCGGTTCCGGCGTGTTTCAGAAAGGAGTCTCTGTCGATTATGTTCAACCGTCCTCTTAAAGTGTCAGATGATTCTAATGATTGAATGAAGCTTGATACATCGCTATTTTTGATCATGGAGATCCAGGCATAGGATACTTTGAATTTATCGATGATCTGGGTCAATAAGGTCTCGAAAAGATCCCTAAAATTCGTAATCGTTAATATTTGTGTCTCAATTTCATGGAACTTTCGAGTAATCTCCTCGTTTTCACGGAGTCTTTCGATGAGCTCGTTGATATTGATCATATGATTTAAGGTCGACATTATTAACGTGGCCTCTTTTGTGCGAATAGAGGGAAAATTGCCCAATTATCCTACGGTGAGCCGCTGATGACGCCGAGTGCCAGCAAGCTGACGGCCGATTCCACGACACCTTCCGAATCACCCGCCCGTGTATTCTGTCTAATCAACGTTCTGAACATGACGAGAACCAAGCGTATTCCGCTCGATTATGTTTCGGTATTTCCGTTTTCTCATCAGCAAAGCGGTCCGTTTTCACGAATGCGGTATAATTTATGCAAAAAGTGTGCAAGAGTTCATATATTGTTGTAGATTAAAGACGATTATGATCTTGATTATTTTCAAAAAAATACTTAGGTTGCCAGTGAAACGAACACGATCTTATCCGAGCATCTCTTTGCCGCTTCGGCGGACCTTTCATGGTGTTACATGCTGGATTAGAAAGGGGGAATCTGATAGATGACCAAAGAATCTTATCTAAAAGGAAAAAAAATACTGGTGGTGGATGATGAAGCAGATATATTAGAAATCATTGAAGAAATCTTGGAAGATGCACAAATCGAAACCGCACGGGACTACGAAAGCGCATCTTTAAAAATCCGAAACAATCCTTATGACATTGCGATCCTTGACATCATGGGAGTCAATGGCTTGAAGCTGTTGGAAGAAACCGTCGCCAGACAGATTCCGACGGTCATGTTAACGGCCCACGCTATTAACGCCGAGACGCTTATTGAATCGATTCGTAAAGGTGCCATATCCTATTTGCCGAAAGAAAAATTAGTCAGATTGGACGATCTTCTCAATTCCCTGGTCGGTGCCTTTGAACGGGGTGAACCGCCTTGGAAATTATTGTTTGATGAGTTTGGCGACTACTTTGACAAACGTTTCGGCCCGGATTGGCAGGAAACGGATAAGGCCTTTTGGAGGGAATTCAACCGAACTTACACTGTCGGCAAGGGCATCCAACAGCGTTTGTTGCAACATGAGCGGGTGCGCAACAGAAACTTCTGATAAATCTCTTACCGTTCCTTGCCGTGAAAGAGATAATTTATTATAGCTTTTTTTCCGGGGATGAAATTTTGAAAAGGCAGCCTTCAATCCTGACGCTAATCAGATATAGTGATCCAAAAGGTGAAAACTATTTTTTCTTGACAAAAATATGTGTAGTTGTAAAGGTGCGTGAATATAAATAAAATTAGTTTGGGAGCTCTATGGATTTCACTCTCAAACCGCGAGGAGGTAGAAATGAAAGCAAGACGAATTTTTGTGAGCGGATTTATTCTGTTACTGATCACGGGGCTGGCAATAGGTGAGGCTTTTGCCAAAAAGCCTTCTTTGGATGCGTGGAAACCAAAATTCGATCCCAAAGGGGCAAAATACACTTGTATCGTTTCCAATGTTTCCCATCCAGCTATTAAGGGTGTCTATACGGGTTTTGCAATCAGAGATGAAATGTGGAAGCGGACAGATGGCCAGATATATATAGACTATAAGCCTTTTCATATGCTTGGTGGAGAAGTTGAGGTACTCAACCAGCTTCAAATGGGGGCCATTCAGGGCATGGGAGTTAGTTCGGTTGCATCTACAAACCTCGGTCCTCGATTGGGTATGGTAAATCTACCGTTTCTTATCGATTCTAATGAGAAACTGGATAAATTAATCAATAATAAGGCTTTATATAATCATCTTCTGATGGCAATGGATCATCAGGGTATTATGGCGATTGATGTCACGACTTATGGAAGTTACGGTTGGGCTTCGACAATTCCTATCAAGTCTTTAGCTGATATTGATAAAGCAAAATTTCGTATCGCTGAAGCTGCGGTCAACCAGCTTACCTACAAATCTTGGGGCGTCAATCCTGTTCCGATGCCATGGCCCGATGTGCCTGTTGCCTTGAAGCAAGGTGTGATTACAGCCCTCGATCATACAGACCTTGTCTGTGACCTCACTAAGAAGTTTGAAGTGGCAAAATTCTATACAGAAATAAATTATGCAAAAGGATTATTTATATGGATTTTTAATAAAAATTGGATCAATAAACTGCCAAAGGATCTCCAAAATACATTCGTTGAGGTTGTTCGGGATGTTTGTAAAAAATATCGTCAAGAAGGTGCTCAACAGGAGATAGATGTGAAAGAAAAAATTACCAAAGCAGGGATACAGATTTTTAGACTTTCTGATGACGAAATGGCAGTTCTAAGAAAAAAGGGGGACGCTGTACATAAGGAGTATGCAAATCAAATAAATCAATTGTACCCGGGAGACTCATACCGACCCGCCGATTTTCTTAAAGAAGTTCAAAGTTTCTTAAATTATAATCCGTAAGTTAGGCTAAAGCACTAGTATTGGGGGGGTAAAGCCCCCCTTTTAATTTAGCAAAAGGTGTGCTTTATGATTGGAAAAACCATACTGGTTTTTGATAAAATCCTAACTTTTTTTGAAGAATGGACGCTCTTTATTAGTGTCATTGTGGCCTTATTGGCTCTGTTTTTTAATGTCGTGTTGCGTTACGGCTTTAACTATTCGCTCGCCTGGTCCGAAGAGTTGGTTAGAGAAGTCATCATTTATACGACGTTTATCGGCTGCAGTGCGGCCATCAAAAGACAGACGATGATAAAGATCGACGCGTCGGTTCAACTGTTTCCGAAGCTCAGAACCCCGCTTACATTTTTTAGCCATCTGGCCACATTTATTTTCGCGGCTATATTGGTCTATTACGGATGGCTTATGGCCCTGCTTCAGGTAAGAACGTATCAAAAAACCATTATCCTCCAAATTCCACTCGTCTATCTGTATGCAATTCTTCCGTTGACCGGTGTGATGATGTTTACGCGGACCTTGCAGGTGGTGTACAGCGATATCCGGCAACTGAAAGCAAAAGCACGATAGATTTTTTCGCGGTGCGACACCTGATTTCTTCCCGGAGGGAGCTGCATTTATGGAATCGAGCCATGCTATCATTCTACTGATTCTCCTTGGCTGTATGGCAACATATGTTCCTGTGTTCATGTGTCTTTTCTTTACGGCCGTTTTAGGCTTTTTGTTGTACACCGATATGCCCATCCTCCTTCTTGCCCAAACGCTTTTTCGGAGCATGGATAATTTCGCCTTGGTTGTGGTGTTATTTTTTATACTCTGCGGCAATATAATGACGGCGGGTTCGATCGTAGAAAAATTGATCAAAGTGGCGAATGTGTTGGTTAGCTGGCTTCCCGGGGGACTTGGAATGGCCGGTGTTTTAGCGTGCGGGTTGTTTGGCGCGATATCCGGGTCTACCGTCGCAACCGTGGTCGCCCTGGGCGGATTTATGATTCCAGCCCTGATGGACAATGGGTATCCGATGAAATATACCATGGGGTTAATGACCACCTCTCCGAATCTCGGCGTCATTATTCCACCCAGCATCGGTATGATTCTTTACAGCATGATCAGCAATGTGTCCCTGGAAGGGTTGTTCTTGACGGGGTTTGTTCCCGGGGCCCTCATTATGTCAGCGTCTTGTATTTATACTTACCTTGTGTTCAAGAAAAAGACCGATATTGTCCGATTTCCTTTACCCACTTTAAGGGAGATGTTCCTTATCATCAAGGAAGGGTTTTGGTCGCTGATGTTGCCGGTCATTATTTTCGGTGGAATATTTTCGGGCGCTTTCACTGCAAATGAAGCGGCCGTTGTAGCCTGTGTCTACGCATTTATCGTCGAAATATTTATCCATCGCTCCATAAAATTATCAGAAATCAAAAAAATTACGGTGGATTCTGCGGTTACCTCAGCAACGCTGCTTATTATCGTTGCCGGAGCCACTTGTTTCGGTCGATTTTTGACCCTCGAAGATATACCGGGCCGAATCACCGAAGCGGTGTTGTCCACTATCCACTCGCCGATCGTCTTTCTGTTAGCAATCAATCTTCTTTTGCTTGTGGTGGGCATGTTTATGGATATCATTTCAGCGACAATGATATTGGGGCCGGTGTTTCTTCCCATGCTGGATCCTTTTGAAATCAGCTGGATGCACTTCGGTTTGATCCTGACGGTTAATCTGGCCATCGGGTATTGCACACCCCCTATGGGAGTCAGCCTTTATATCACGGGCACTATTGCCAATAAGGATATTATCTACGTCTCAAAAGCGGTTCTACCGTTCCTATCGATACAGATTGCTGTTCTTTTTATCATGACGTATTGGCCGGGTCTGGTGCTTTGGCTACCGAAATTGATGGGATTTTTGGAATAGCCCGATCGACGGCGCTCGTCTGAGAAACCTGGCAAAATCCCAAATCTCAAGCACCAAATTCAAAATAAATCTCAAATTCCAATATTCAACACGCGGCGCAAGCGCCTGCGCTGCGCGTAACCAAATAGGTACGGCAACACCATTTTATGTAAGATGATGTTTCAACAGGTCCATTCTTCTGTTGTAAGTCGTCCATAAATCGGTTAATTATTAGCCTGTTAGTTGAGTCAACTTAACAGACTAGAAAGGCAGGACCACGTCAATTAGACAAATTGCTTTTATCTGGTTGGGTTACGATTTACTTTGACGTTACCGTAACTAAGGAGGTGCTGAAATGCCCGAGAACAACACGCTTGATATATTAAAGTCTGCAATATTGCTCGAGAAAAAAGGGAATGCCTTTTACCAAAACGTTGCAGACCGAATCACCGAACCCTCGGTGAAGCAGTTTTTTGAATTCATGGCGGTTGAAGAGCTCAAACACATCGAGATGCTGTCACAACAGTTTAAGTCTTATCAAGCAGAGGGTCTATTCTTATCAAGCGACAGCATGGATACCCGCTCTCACGTTGAGCCATCATCTGTTTTAACAAAAAATATTCAGGAAAAAATAACCGCTGCCGGTTTTGAAGCGGCTGCGATTTCCGCTGCCATGGCTATGGAGCAGCGGGCGATCAATCTATATTCCGATAGAGCCGCCACTACGACGGACGCCGATGAGCGAGCGCTCTATGAATGGTTGGCGGAATGGGAACGCGGCCATCTTCAACTTCTTAATAATATGGACAAAGAACTGACCGAAAAAATATGGTATGATAATAATTTTTGGCCCTTCTAACGGGGATTGAGAGCTTTACGTTTTGCAGAATTTGGACCATAGCCATCGCATCCATTAAGCACCCATCTAATGAAAGGAGGAATGCAAATGCTGCCCCTAAAAAAGATCATCTGCCCGACAGATTTCAGCGAACCATCCTATGAAGCACTCAAAACAGCTGTTGAGATGGCGGATCACTTCTCGGCAGAGCTGGTTGTTGTCCATGTTGTAACCCCCATCCCCTTTATACCGATACACGACGATCCTTCCAGTTTCAATCTTCCGGTTTATGAAAAAGAAATGGAGACATCCGCACAAAAGTCTCTGGACCGGGTCTTTGAGGAAAAGATGCCAAAATCCTTAAACTGTCGAACGCTGGTCATGCAAGGAGATCCCGCCCCCCAGATTGTTCGATTGGCTGATGATGAAGCGGCAGATATCATTGTCATCGCGACACATGGGCTTACCGGATGGCGAAAATTCATGTTCGGATCTGTCACAGAGAAGGTGATCCGGCTTGCCAATTGCCCGGTACTTTCGATCCGGGTGCCTTCTTCAGAAGACCTATAGGGGGGCGGAATAGAGTCGGACAAAACAAGAATAGGGCGTGGGTGGGGTGAATGCGCTATTCCCTGATCCCAGCCTGTGGGATCAGGGAATTCGAACGAAGTTAACGAATTATGTTTCCTCGACGGTGATAGCGTCGGGGTCACACACTTCTATGCAACTTTCGCATCCGAGGCATTCTTCTGCGTTTACGGGAGATGATTTGCCATCGACCATTTCAAAGACTTCAACGGGGCAAACATCTACACATTCTTCGCAGCCCTGACATTTTTCCTCGTCCACAATAGGATTAAAGCCCATTGAACAAGCCTCCTTTCTCTTGGAAAATTATATATGGTGGTTAATACACCATGATATTCGATATCGGGCAAAGTCATTATACTAATTGATAGGGTGAGTCAAGCCCTCTTATCATTTTTTTTTCCCAGAGAGCAAATCTGACGACCATCGATACACGGCGTCGCAGGTGTCTTGATGAGCGATCAAATTTCTGATTGATGATTCGTCCTTTCAAAACCCTGCTCGCCTTACGAATTCGATCAAGGCCAGCACCGTATTTTTTTGCGGTTCTCTGTTTTTCAAAGGTGATGATGGCTGCAACAAGAGCTGGGTCAAACATTCTTTCGGTGACTGATGTGGAATGATGCCGATCGTTAATTGAATGGCGGGCGATGCGTTATGACGCTGCAGAACGCCAATTGACGTCTGTTCTTGCGGCCGGGGTCGTCCCTGTACGAATCGTCCAAGATAGTGGGTAAGGTCTGTTGGGGACGCCACGGTGTCTGCATCGGGTGAACGATCGATCGTGACAGTATCGACATCTGAAATAATTTCGGCAGCGGGGAATTTTTCCACAAAATGATCATACGCCGAGCGGTTGGTTGTGACAAGTATTGCCGGGACTTTTTCATCTTGCAGGGCCAAACGACACCAGGCCCTCAGCCGTTCTGGAATCATGTAATCTATCGAACCTTGTGGTGAAGCGTCCGATGGATCTGCCATGTCTGCCAGTTCCTTGACAGGAATCTGTTCCGTGTCTTTTCCCCTTAGATCCGTTAAAAAGGCGAACTCCAAATGGTTTGCGGTCCGTATCTCATTGTCGAGATTCTCTTTGTGAATATCAAATTCTTGAGCAAGAAGCAGAAACAGCCGTGCGTTAAAAAGAGGATCTGCCTTTTCTTCCATCCCTTTTCCGCGAATACGCCGTCTAATTTCTGTGCGGATTCCCGAAGGCGTGGCATCATCCAGACGATTTCGTTGATATCTTAGAAAGTTGCGAACCGATGTTTGATGAAGATCAGAGAACAGTTGAAATTCTCGAATCGATTTATGAAGCTTTTTTTCACTAGTTTTTAACGGGATACGGATTTCGAGTCGACCCTTGGATTCTAAATCTTTCAACAACTCCGGAACGTTTTCCATTGATGGCTGGTATATGACAACTTGCCCCAGAACGGCTGCGATCGTATCAAAAGTCGACCGTGAAATATAGGTATACGGAAAATAACCGGGTTTCATATTCCTTCCCCTAGTCATACAGCCGCGATAGTTCCTTTAGGATTTCTCTTTGAACGTTCTTTTCGTCTTGCACTGCATTGATTATCCGAAACCGTTCTGGCTCTCTTCTGGCGAGTTCAAGGTATCCTGCCCTTACTTTTTCGTGAAATCGGATGGTCTCTCTTTCAAATCGCGATTCAATATCCGTTCGCGAGCCGTTTTCTATTTGTCTCCAGGCT
>JAHEHB010000622.1 GCA_024644775.1 Deltaproteobacteria bacterium | reverse complement strand
TGCAAGATCAAGGCGGGCGAGAATTTTAACCACAGGAATACATTGAGTATTTTGAGGATTAAAATTCGGAGCCCAACGCCGATATTGCGGAAATTAGCCATTTCTGGATGGGCACTAGTTAAGAGTCAAACGGAGATTTGCCCCCTATATTCACATCTTTCTTTTTTTCCATTCGATATTCTTCTGATTTTTTAACCGAACCACACCGCCGTTTGAAGGGTCGTAAGAGAAAGAAAACGTAAGTTCCGAATTCGGGGGTTCGCGGTAAGACACGTCGTATAACCAGCCGTTATTTAGATCGGTTTTCTCGATGTTTAAAACCGCATATAAATCAAAGTCCTTTTCACTGGTGCTGATCGTAATCAGCCGCTTATCGAATTGAATAAATCGATCCGCGTATTTCGGATGGGTCGTAACCCACTCCCCATGAAGCTCCTTTGGGATTTCTATAACGGCATCAGGCCCGGTTCTCATGAATAAAACGATGACAACAACAATCAGAACGACTATCCAAAACGGTTTTTTTTTCACAATTTCTTTTAAATGTGTATTTTCCATCTAAACCTGTCCTTCAGAGTGTATGGGTGTGCTTTGTCTCAGAGGTTTCCGGTCTCGACTAACGTTTTGCCTCACGATATGAAGAAACGCGTCAACAACTGTCGGGTCGAATTGACGACCTGACTCTTTTTCAATTATCTTTTCGGCTTCTTCTGCGGTCCATCGCTTTCGATAGGACCGGCTCGATACCAGTGCGTCATAAACATCGGCCACAGCAAGAATGCGCCCCCCCAGCGAGATGGCATCACCGGAAAGTCCATCGGGGTATCCGTTGCCATCGTAACTTTCATGATGATGAAGAACCATGGGTATGACGTCGGTGTACGCATGGATGGGTTCGAGGATACGCGCCCCCTTGCTCGGGTGTTCCTTTACGACGGAATACTCCTGATCGGTTAGCTTTCCGGGCTTATCTAAGATAGCCAATGGAACCCCGATTTTGCCGATATCGTGAAGAAGACCCCCGCGGTGCAAGATCTCGAGTTCTCTTTTATCGAGGCCTAAAACCGAACCAATCTCCAAAGCAAGGGCGGTCACCCGCTCGGAATGACCGGCAGTCCAGGCTGATTTTTCGTCTACGGTGCGGGCCAGCGCCTCGATGGCCCCCCAACCAAATTGATTCAGCGCTTCGACCTGTTTTCCCAATCGGGCAGCCATTTCATTAAAAGATTCAGAAAGTTCTGCAAACTCGTCGGTACTGTTAATCTCGACGCGCTCATTGAACGCTCCCATGGCGATTCGGCGCGTTCCTTCTTTGAGCAGGTTAAGCGGCAGAAGGCTTTTTCGAATGTAAAAGATGCTGAGAAGCAATACCACCCACACCGACAATAGAACAATGAAAGGAAATGTTTTTTTAAATTGACCGGCGGGCGCAAGCAGATCCGTTTTAGACTGGCTGAGCACCACGGTCCAGTGAGGCACTAAAAATTCAGGTTCCATAAAGAGTGTCCAAAACGCCGCCAGATGCGTTTGGTTTTTACTCATAAATTCGAATTTTTTGGAACCGGCCCTATCTTTTCTTGAAAACCGATCGATAGGTACGTCCACCGGCAATGGCAACGATGTAATCAACACAGTTTCTTTGTGATCCATGACGATCAGCTCCGTCATGGGCGGCAATTTTTTTTCGTGACCGATGCCCCATAAATAAACGGGATTGATTTCACCCAACAGATAGCCGTCTTGTGGATCCTGTGGATTCAACAATCTCACCATAAAGATTTGTGCCAAGGATCCGGAACGACTTCGGGTGAGCGCAACGGTTTTCCCGGATGTAATACTCGCCAATTCAGCGGTTGAGGTTTGGGGTGGATGGTCAATATAGCCGATAATGGTCTCATATCCCTTCTGTTGCGTGTAAAGGGAGATGCCTTTAAATCGCTTTTTTAAATGGGGTGTCATCTCCCTGTCAAATTTTGACGGGTTACGCAGCGCGTTATTTATCAAATGGGAAGCCGTATGGCGCATCTCACCCTCAATAAACAGCAACCGCTCATCGATAGACGCGGCCAGATTTTTCGTTTCCTGTGCGAGTCGTTCGTATCCCTGGAAATAGAGTTGTTTTGATACATAATGATACGAAAGCAACGCCAGTCCCGTAGCGGGAATCAGCGCACAGGTTAAAAAGAGTACGAAAATCCTGCGCCCTAACTTGCTGTGAATAAATTTTGTTTCAAAAATCATCAACGACTCCAATAGTTAGTATTCAGACAC
>JAHEHB010000283.1 GCA_024644775.1 Deltaproteobacteria bacterium | reverse complement strand
TTGTGATTGCAGATGATCATATTGAGATTAAGGATGCCGGACATATTTGGGGACAAGATATTTGGAAAACCACCGCAGCCGTCCGAAAGGAACTAAGAGACAATGCCGTTCAGGTGGCCGCTATCGGGCCTGCCGGTGAAAATCTCGTTAAATATGCGACGGTGGCCTGCAACAATTCGCGAATGTGCGGGCGAACGGGTATGGGCTGTCTGTTTGGATCAAAACAGCTAAAGGCTGTGGCGGTACGGGGCACCAAACGGTTATCCGTCTCTGATCCACTCGGTTACTTGAATTTGTGCAAGGCCCTGGATCAGAAAATCTTGAATCACCCCGAATATGAAAAACGCAGTGCATTGGGATCAACGCTTCTGATGACGGCGTTGAACAATTTAGGTATCTTACCGACCGATCATTTCCAAAAAGGCCTCTGTGAATATGTGGATCGAATTAGCGGCGAGCGATTGGCCCGTGAATATAAAGTTAAAAACAAAGGGTGTTTTAATTGTAATATCCATTGTTCTCGATACTTCATCACGAATGAGGCGGAATGTGAAGGACCGGAGTATGAAACACTCTGCAGCTATACTTCGAGAATCGGTAACGACGATCTTCGGTTTGCCCTGAAGATGAACGCATATCTGAACCGGATGGGCGTGGATTCGCTGAGTTCGGGAGAGACGATCGGATGGGCCATGGAATGTGTACAAAGAGGACTTCTTGGCAAAGACGACTTTGACGGATTGAATTTTACCTGGGGAAACAAAGAAACCATCGAAACCATCATTCACAGAATCGTCCACCGGCAGGGTATCGGAGACGCGTTTGCCGAAGGTACGCGCAGTTTGGCACAGCGTTTTGGTATGGGTACGGATGAATATGCCTTCCATGTCAAAGGGTTGGATATGATCTGTGGCGATCCTCGGGGCATCAAGGCATTCGGACTGACCTACGCCATCGCGTCCCGGGGTGGCGATCATCTCAGGGCTGAACCGTTTTTTGAACTCACGGAACGTTACGACGAGGCCGAGAAACGATTTGGAATCCGGGATGCAGCCAATCGTTTGTCCGACAGGGGAAAGGCGGTATTGGTGGAATACACGGAACGCCAAGCGCTGCTTACGGATTGCCTGACCATGTGCAAAAACATTGGTTTGAGCATGGATATTCTTAACTTTGATCTTGCATCCAGGCTTTTGATAGCCGGCACGGGTCTTGACTTCACCCCGGAGCAGATCGACACGGCACTAAAGCGCATTATCGATACAGACCGACGATTAAATATTGATTTTGGAATGGATGCCGGCCAGGACACCCTACCGAAAAGATTTACCCATGAGCCGCTGAAAAAAGGGCCCTCGCAAGGAACCGTGGTTCCGGTAAGAGAAATGGTGAAGGAGTACTACCGGCTGCGGGGATGGGATAAAGACGGCACGCCAGCCTAAAATTGTTATATCTGGTAATATAGAAAGCGCAAGTTGAGCCACGTCAGCTTTAAAGATAATCCAATTATCCGTCAAGAAAAAAACCGATTTGCAGAAACCGGCTTGACACCTAATTTTCATTTTGCAATACATCAGCGAATCGTTTTATCTTTACGGCTCTTTTCTTTCGAGAGGAGAAGCGGGCTTAAGATGAAAAACTTAAAAAGGAGTGTCATGCGATAATGAAACCAAATTTCGTCATTTTATTCTCAGATCAACAACGATGGGATTCGCTGGGATGCAATGGTAATGAATTCGTTTCGACACCACATCTGGATAGAATGGCGCAAGAAGGCGCCAATTTCAAAAACAGCTTCACCTGCTGGCCGGTTTGCACACCGGTCCGCGCCACCATGTGGACCGGTGTCTATCCCCATCGGCATCGCGTCAGATACAATGTTTACAATGTCGATAATGTTTTAAAAGAGTTATCACGGGAAAACCATACACTGTTTGAGATATTAAGGGGAAACGTTTACACGACGGCTTACTTCGGAAAGTGGCATTTGGGAGATGAAGATCCGGGAATGTTCGATGTTTGGGAAGGATTTAACTCCATAGGCGGGCATTGGGTCGACGGTAAATTGAACGGCGAATACAAACCGGATGTTCAAACCGATCAGATGATTGCATTCATGAAGGATCAACAGGCTTCCGGAAAGCCGTTTATAGCGGTAAACGGTTTTTATCCGCCGCACGACCCCTATACAGCCCCCAAACGGTTTATGGATCTATACAGAGGACGTGGAATACCCAATCCAGGCTACTATGCAGCGGTCAGCGCTTTAGACGAAAATGTCGGAAGAATCGTTCGCGCGTTGGATGACCTTGAGCTTTCGGAAAATACTGTTCTTATATATCTTTCGGATCATGGAGACACCTTTAATTACAGAGACGATGGAACCCACAAATTTGTTTGTCATGAAGAGGTGATTCGGATTCCGTTTATTGTGAGATTTCCAGGAAACGTTAAGCCGGGAACAACCGTCAATCAAATGGTCGGCCTGCAAGATCTGATGCCTTCCATTCTCGAATGGACAGAACTCGATTTGCCGGACTATTTACAAGGCGCCAGCTTTGTACCGATTCTTGAAGGGAATGCGGTACCCTGGAGAAAGTCGTTTTACGTACAAAATATCACCCGGTTTAACGATATCGAGCAGCGATGTATCCGCACCGATAGGTGGAAGCTTATCTTGAGCAAATACCCCCACCTGGTCAATGCTTACGGATCCGGCAATGAACTATATGATCTTGAAAACGATCCCGAGGAAGAACTGAATATCTATGAGACACCCCGAAAGGACAAACACGACCAGTATGACCATTTCCCACCGTTTACGGACGTTATTGAAACCCTGGCTGCGGAGTTGAAAAAATACGCACAGGAGATCGATGATGACTTCGGTATCGAGGTGGCGGAACATGCGTTACTTGAGATGGCTAAACGAAGACAGGGCCGGACCACACCGACAAAGGCCGTTCCTACCTTGAGAAGATAATTTGTCATAAGGATAGACGAGGATCAAGCATTAACGCAGACAGCGCCGAAGACCGACGATGGTCATTGATAAGCCTGAGCGATCATTTCAGGCTTATCAACGGCAAACACGGATGATACGGGCTAACGAAAGAGGATGTACTATCGATACAGAGAGTATTCGATTTCTTTTGCGGTGATAAACTCAAGAAGCGTCGGTATTCCTTCCTCTGTTTTTTGAATGCAGCGTTTTAGGGCCGGAATGATTTCGGCCGGTTCGGTAACCCGCTCTCCATGACCACCGAATGCCTTCGCCATTTCGGAATAATTTCCCGAGATGTCCGTGCTACGATACTTTTCTGTTGCCACCTGCATGATCGGTAGCTCGATTGCCATACAAAAATTATTAAGGAGGATGGTGAGAATCGGAATGCGTTCGCGTACTGCCGTTTCAAAATCCATTCCCGTCATTCCGATGGCAGCATCTCCCATGACGTTAATACATAGTTTTTCCGGTGCCGCCAGCTTCGCTCCTATTGCCAATCCAAGGCCGTAACCCAGCTGTGTACTTTTTCCCCAGCCGATATAGGTCATCGGTGCGATGGCTTCCCAAAATGGGGTCATTTGATCTCGGGGACTCCCTGAGTCGTGCGTTATGATGGTATTTTCCCGATCAACGGTGTGCATGATGTCCCAAATGATACGGTAGGGTGAAAGGGGTATCTCATCTGAGGTAAGCTTTGGCATCCATTTTTCCAGCCATTCAGATTTGACCTGTTTGATCTCTTTTGTAACATTTCCGTTGGGTTCAGGGCGCTTACTATCGATGATGGTCTTTACTTCCGAAATAAGTTCTTCCAATGTGAGCTTGGCATCACCGATGAGGCCGTAAGATGCTTGGATATCTTTGTTTAGGTCTGTTGTATCCAGGGTGGCATGGATGACGGTTTTACCTGCAGGCATCGGGGTCCCGAATATCGTTTGAGTAAAGCTGCAACCGATTCCGAAGATAACATCCGCCTCCTGCAAAAAGTGACGTACCGTTTTTGGAAACGATCGTCCCCCGGATCCTAGATAGAGCGGGTGGTTTTCCGGAAACGCGCTTTTGCCTTGAAGACTCGTTGTAACCGGTATTCCCAACAATTCGGCGAAATCTTTCAGTTGCTGCCATGCACCGGCATAGTGCACACCTTGCCCCACATAGATAACCGGCCGTTTGGCGTCACAAAGTACCTTCGCCACTTCTTTGACCGCCTGGGGATCCGGTGCGGTGCGTGTTTTCAATACCGGTGTATAGTCGATGGGTTCCGGAATATCTTCTTCCCAAACATCCTTGGGTATTTCAATAAGAACGGGTCCGGGGCGTCCGTTTTTTGCTTGCGTGAAAGCGCGACGCATGATGTCCGGAATGGCGGGCGCCGTGGGAACCTGCTCGGTCCATTTAGTAATGTGTTGATAATTGATGAACGCGTTGAAATTGGGGGGAACATTGGCCATAATCCGAGGATAACCGCCTCCTAAAACGATGAGTGGTACCGAGTCTGCATACGCCTGGGCCACGCCACCAAATGCGTTCTCACATCCCGGCCCATATTGCATCGCAAATACACCGATGCGATTCCCGGAGGTGATACGGCTAATGGCATCGGCCATGTGCAGGCCGATACGTTCCTGGCGGACCATGATGGTTCGAATATCCGCCACCGCAGCAGCCTCGATGATTGGATTGACAGGATATCCGATTAAAACTTCAACACCCTCCCGTTTCAAAATTTCTGCAATCGCAGCAGCCGTCTTCATAGTAAACCTCCTTTTTTTCTTTAAGATAAACCTTGCTGTTTCAGATATGCTTCTAGTTTTTCGATACACTCCGGCATATTTTGCCTACCGAATCCGATGCGAAAATGAGCGTTGTAGTTTGCATCGTAGCATGATCCGGGAAGAAGCAGAACACCTGATTTAGTAACCAGATCTTGGCAAAATGTGTCTGCATCCTGGGGTATTCGTAGCTCGGGAAAAGCGATGGGACCCGCCTGAGGAGGAATCCATTTGATGGTGTCCGGAAATCTCTCGAAAAAACGGTTTAAGAGCCCGAGATTCTGCTGAACGATGGCTTGATTTCTCGCTAGAATTTGGTTTTTGTGTTTGAGGGCCATGGTGGCCAGGTATTCACTCGGAGCACTATTGCATATGGTGGTATAGTCTTTATATTGTGCAAGTCGATTGAACACATCTGTATTTTGCGTCGCAATCCAGCCGATTCGCAGACCCGCCAATCCAAAACTCTTTGACATCACCCCTAAAGATATCCCACGCGCATCGATGTCGCATAGCGCCGGCAGCCTGTCGTCTTCAGTGTACTCAAGATACCGGTACACTTCATCTGAAAATATCAGAAAACCGTGCGTTTGAGATAGTGAAACCAACTCTTGAAATTCCGATTTTGTCATCTGGTAGCCGGTGGGATTATGGGGGCAGTTAACGATTACTAATCTTGTATTGGGTTTAAGATGCTGTCGTAGAAAATCAAAATCCAGCTCCCATTTATCTTCCGGATACGTTTTCCACTGGGTTACCTGGCACCCGATGGATTTGGCAACTTCAAAAAGCGATTGATATCCCGGCCAATGAACGATGACGTGATCCTCCGGGGAAAGGGTGACATTCAAAAAATTAAAAATAGCCTCTTCAGCGCCTGCGTGTACCAGTATTTGGTCCGGGGTAATATGATTATAAAGCCTTGAAATCTCAGCTCTTAATTCGGGATGCCCCAAAGATTCGGTGTAACCGAGCCATAGCTGTTTAAGCGCATCTTCGGCGCCATTCTCCATGGATAACAGCGCTTGCAGGCTATAACTTTCACAGTCCGAGCAACTGAGCAAATAGGGCGCCTTGAATTCGTGTTTTGCAAAGAATCGTTCCAATCGAAAGGGCAATATTTTCATAATTAAATCAGATAGATATTTTTCAGAATTGAAACATTTTTACCATATTACCAAAGATACTGACTACTCATAAAGAATTTTAAAAGTTTAATCAACATGAATACACTCGGATTTAAAACTCGGAATTCCACTTCTCCCTATCTTCAAATGATCGAATATTTTCGATTGAATAATCAATTTTCAATAGTCAATTCCCCGTTAAAACGGGATTTACGCTTCGCTCCAACCGGTTTGTCCGGATTAGGTTATTATATTTAAGTTTTTCAGAAAATCAGCCGATATAAAGGAGAGTTAGAAAAGGGAGGAAAGATATCATGATTTCTTCGGTCAGCAGCACCATTTCCGCACTTCAAGCATTCGGTAAAAAGATGGGGGTTACGGCAAACAATGTTGCCAATGTTCAATCGGAAGCATTTAAAAAAAGCCGGGCCATTCTCACAGAAGGTCAAAGAAATGACGTAGCGGTGGCGGTTGAGAAGATAGACACGCCTGGGCCGATTATCAATGAGGTTAACGGTAAAGAAACGATTGAAAAAGAGTTGTCCAACGTGAATTTGGCAGAGGAAATTCCTTACACCATCATTGCCCAAAGGAGTTATGAAGCCAATCTAAAGACCCTTCAGACACAGGATGAGATGCTTAAAAGCATTATCGATATAAAAGGTTAGAAGGCACGACGTCCTTCCCCCTCCTTGATCATTTTTAAATCATCAACAATTACACCATCGGTTTCCATCTGAGTGGTTTTCTGAAAATCCTTCAATGAATTGACATTGTAGGGAAACACTTTAATATTTGCTTCATGCATCATTCTCACCTGATCCCGAGTCACGATATCCAACTTGGGATGCCAGGAAAAAATTTTCAAACTTTGACAGATTTTTAAAGTATCCTGATCTGCCGGTCGGCTTGAAATCAATGCGATTGGCACCGTACGTTGCATCGCGGTGATATTTTCAAGTATTTTAGATTCAAAACTGGATATTAGGACAAAAGAAAGCGCTTTTTGCCCTTGGATATGCTGGACGACCTGCTGCGCTATTGCATCGGGCGGCTGGTTAGGGTCATATTCGGTGGCTTTGATTTCAATATTGAGAAGCGCGCGACCCATCATCTTGCTCAGGATTTCCTCCAATGTGGGTATTCGTTCACCAGCGAATCTGGGATGAAACCAACTGCCCGCGTCCAGTTGCTTTAGTTCCTCAAGTGTATGATCCTTAACCAGTCCGTGGCCGTCGGTGGTACGTTCCAGTCTTTCATCGTGTATGATCACCACTTTTTGGTCCTTGGTTAGTCGAACGTCCATTTCTATCATTCGCGCACCGGCATCCGCAGCCGCGTTAAATGCGGAAAGCGTATTCTCCGGGTATTTTGCCTCGTATCCTCTATGAGCAATAACAAAAGGCCGTTTGAATGTT
>JAHEHB010000282.1 GCA_024644775.1 Deltaproteobacteria bacterium | reverse complement strand
CATCCATTCTACCAACCGTCGGCGGAGGTCGTTTGAGATCGATTTTGCAGATGCCTCATTTGCAAGGTTAATCAGCTCGTAAGGATCATTTGTTCGATCATAGAGTTCATCCGTATCAAATGGATTATAAATATATCGATGCGTATCGGTACGTATCGCCCTCAATGTGTATAGTCCGTAGTGACAACCGTGAAACTGGGAGAATGCTTCCTTCGGCCAATTTGTCGGCTCTTTTCCATGAAAGATCGGTAATAGACTTCGCCCGTGAATAGAGTCGGGTATCGTTTGCCCCAATATATTTAGAATCGTGGCACACATATCGATTACATGATGACTATAGGCATCGCTGTCACGGTCGGAAACAATGACGTCCGGCCATCGAACGATGAAAGGCACGCGATAGACCTCTTCATACATCACATAGTCTTTGTTACGCATCCGGTGTGCACCGAAAGTGTCGCCGTGGTCGGTGGTAAAAATTACCATGGTATTATCGGTCAACCCCTGTTCGTCTAAGAAATTCAGCACCCGCCCAATCTGGGCGTCGATAAGCGATACCTCCCCGAAATAGCTGGCCACCTTGGGCCGCCACTGCTCCCAGGTCGTATGCTCGGTTTCATACAATTCCCGTTTTGACCGTTGTACCATCGGTTTGTTGAGTAGATCGTCGGCAAAATTCGGCCATTGAGGGATGTCTGCACTCGAATACATGGATCTGTACGGCTCTGGAATTACCATGGGTGCGTGAGGCCCGTGAAAGTCGATTCGAATAAAAAAAGGCGCGCCGGATTGATGATACCGATCCATAAGTTCCATTGCTCGATCACATTGCCACGCCTCCCGGCATTTCTCGACGGGTATGGGATCCAAACCGTCTTTCGGTAAACCCGCTGAATAATCGTCAGCTTCAGCAGACGTTTCAAGACCCTGTTTTTTTCGCCACCGTGTATAGTCGGCGAGTGAGAAGTAGTGATCAAACCCGAAATCAATGGGTGTTAACCCATTGTTGACGTGCCATTTGCCCACATACCCTGCTTTGTAGCCGGCTGTTTTGAGGGCGGAGGTCAGAATGTCTTGTTCCGGAGAAAGACTTTTTCGAACCGGGTGAAGCGAAACATTGGTTAACACCCCGTGTTCATGGGGAAAGGTGCCGGTAAGCAGTGATGCGCGTGCCGGCGAACATAAGGCACATGGGGTAAACGCGTTTGTAAAGTGAAGCCCCTCCCTTGCAAGTCTATCGATATTCGGTGTTTGACAAACAGCGCTTCCGTATGCACCAATGGTGTCGGCCCGCTGTTGATCGGTCATGAACAAGACAATATTGGGTAAAGATGTCGTATCATACCGGGACATCAGGGGACTTTCCTTTTCTTGTATACACTCAGCAAATAGGGTGAAAAAAGTATGAGAAGCAACAGCCCGACCAAAACAAGAGAATAGCCCCGGTTCCCGGAGAAAATCATCCAGGGATTCGTATCAAATATCATGAGACTCTCTTGCAAGCCCTTTTCCACCATGGATCCGAGAATGATACCCAAAACCATGGGCGCCAGCGGGTATTTGAGCTTGGTCATAAAAAATCCCAATACACCAAAAGCCAACATAACAAATACATGAAACATGTTGTTTTGAATGGTATAGGCGCCGATTATCGATGTGAGAGTAATCACAATTGTAAGTATGTAATTGGGTGTATGGCCCAAAAGGCGCGCGATGAGGCTTCGCAGAAAGAGACAACATACAAGCGTCATGGTATTGGCTAAAAAAAGTCCGGCAATCAGCGCATAGACCAGATCCCGATGTTTGGAAAATAGCTCCAGACCGGGTGCCAAACCCTGAACCATGATGCCGGCATAAATCAACGCCGTCGCTGCGCTCCCCGGTATACCAAGGGTCAGTAGCGGCAGCATGGCGCCACCGGTAACCGCACTGTTGGCGGTTTCGGCTGCCACCAATCCCTCAATGGCGCCCTTTCCGAATTTTTCCGGGTTATCTGACGCTTTTTTTTCCTGCCCATAGGCCATCCAGGCGGCGATGTCACCACCGGCTCCGGGCAATATCCCCACGAAAGTTCCCACAGAGGCGGCCCGAAAATAGGTTTTCATCAATTTGACAATCGCATAAGGCGCCGGGAGCGATTCTTTGAAATCAAACAACCGGGTCCTTGGCGGCACAAAATGTACTTCCCCTTCCTGGACCATTTCAAGTACGCGGGAGAAGGCAAACAAGCCCAACAGGGGCGGCAGCAATGGAATGCCTTCAATGAGATTCGGGTTTTCAAACGTAAACCGGAAAGTACCGTAAATCGGATCCATGCCGATCGTACTGATGGCCACCCCCAAACCACCGGCAACCAGTCCTTTAACGAGACTTCCGTGGGTGAGTGTCGCAATGAGGCTCAATCCGCAGAGGGCTAACCAGAAATATTCGGGCGGACCGAAATTAACAGCAATGGCAACGAGGGGCCCCGCAAACAACAGGAGTATGAGGGTGCTGAAGGTTCCGCCGATAAAGCTTCCAAATATAGAAAGGTTTAACGCTTCCGATGCCCGTCCCTGTTTTGCCAGGGGATAGCCGTCGAGTACGTCCGCGGCAGCTCCCGGGGTGCCGGGTATGCCGAGAAAAACAGCCGGTATCACATCTCCGCACATCCCTCCCACATAAATGGCGGCCAACATCGCCAACGCCGGAAGCGGCGGGATGTGAAACGTAAATGGCAAAAGAATGGTCATGGCCATAATCACACCCAGTCCCGGTACGGCGCCGACAATAAGGCCCAAATTTACCCCGATAAAAGACAGCAAAAGCGTGTACGGATGAATCGTCTGCCGAAAAATCTCGAAAAAAGCGTCCATAGGTCAGCGTCCAAATGGCAATATCGAATCGATGCCGTTCCAGCCGACGCTATTGCCAAACCGTCGGTAAAGGTACTTTAAAAAATTTGATGAATACAAAATAGATTAAAGTAAGGGAAGAGACCGTCATTACCAGAATCGTCCGTATTCGATGAATCCCTTGAACCAGAAAAGCTGCGGTAATAAAAAACGTGGTTGCCACGAAGAATCCGATGGCTTGCATAATAATAACCGACAGCAGGGTAATAATAAAAAAAACCGCAATTTGCCCGGCCCGGTCGAAACTGCCCGCATCTTCGGGCCGGAGGCCTATCATCACCGCCAGGATGGTCACCAGTGTCATCACCCCGACCGGTATACAGCGACTCATGAAAGGGTAATCCGCGGAAGACCACCATGCCACAATCGCTACACAAATAAAAAAACCGGCCAGGATTCTGTCAGCCATCAGATGCTCCGGGAAGGAGGAGAGAAAAAACGATTTCTTTCCCCTTAACGAGAGTGTCTTGTATCGGATATTTGGTGTTTAGTATTCTAACAGACGGATATGACACCATATGTTTTAAACAAAATACTAAATACGAAACACTAAACACTTGATGAATTCGGCTTTTTACGAATTCATCAGTTATTGCTTCTTAAAGAATTCATTACAATACTCCTGGAATTCATAGGTCAGTTTCTCTGTGCCGGCACCATCCACATATCCATGGGGAATTCCCCGTTTTTCCATTTCTTTGATGCATTCCGGATCCTTCATGGCTTTTTCGAAAGAATCCCGCAGCTTGGCCAGTCGATCCGCCGGAACACCCTTTTTGGTCATAAATCCGCGATACGTGGCACTGACAAAATCCTTACCGGTAGCCTCTTTTAGCAAGGGGGCTTTGGCATTCAGATTGGTGACCGGTCCATCCCAAATGTATGTCAACACCTTGAGCGGCTTTTCTTCTCCAACATAGCCCCTAAAAATCAGAGTGTTGTCGATCATAAAGTCGATATATTTGCCGAGAAGAGATTTACGGGCCGGTTTGGAGGCAACCACCCACACCGGTTTGACATCCTTTTCGGAATCCAGACCGAATAACCGAAAGAATCGTATGGTGGCAATGTGGTCGTCGCTGAATTTTGATGTGGAGTATTTCAGCGATCCCGGGTTCTTTTTGATATAGTCAATGAATTCATTGATATTCTGGTACCGTGAATCATCGGACTGAACGACCACCAGGTGTGGATCCACCATCTGGGTGCCGATGAAATCGAAATCTTCATTCTTAAAGGACGTTTTTCGGACGGCCTGATGGCCTTGTGCGGCGGGGACAATCCAGGAACATACCGTATGTCCGTCCGCAGGTGCATCCTTGGTTTGTTTATATCCGAGTTCTCCACCGGCGCCGGGTTTGTTGATCACCGTAAATTCGCCGCCTAAATATTTCTCCCAGAAGGGTTTTAATACCCGAGCTCCTGTGTCGGGCATACCGGCTACCGGAAACGGAACGATGAGGGTTAAGGGTTTGGAGGGATAGGTTTCAGCTGAAACAGTCGGTGTGAAGAAGAACGCGCTCATCATAAACAAAAAACAAATACCCAATCCGGTCGAGCCCATATTTTTAACTATCTTTAGTTCTTTCATAGCAAGCCTCCTGTTTTTGAAATTTTATGGTTACGGGTTGAAGAAACACTCGTTTTTTGAGTATCCATACCACCCCCTTCCGCTTTTTTATTCTGGATTAATTAATTTAGATTTATTATGAAAAAAACGAGTAGGTCAAGGTAAAAGTCTCGAAATAATCCTATAACAATTCGAGCATCCATGAAAAAGCAACATGCACGCCTGGTCTATACATTAATAAAACCGCTGTGTATGATCTGATTTAAGTGCAAATGAAAAAATACCATCGAAAGAGGATCAATCGGTGAGGGGTCTTGTGTTGAACTTGCTGACCGGAAGGTCATGTGTAGGTGTGTCGTTCCTATAGAGAAATCAGCGTATGTTTCTAAGTCGTTTGTTTCAACAGCCATATCCAAATCTGGATTGGATTCAGGTGGAAGTCAGCTCTTACTGCAACGGTAGCTGCGTCTACTGCCCCCATTATGTCTACAGAAGGAATTGGAATAAGAGACATCTCCCAATAGAATCGTTCCAAAATCTTGCTCCGGCTTTTGCCAAAACAAAGCTTATTTATTTACAAGGATGGGGAGAGCCGTTTACCCACCCCCATTTTTTTGACATGGTACACCTTGCCAAAAAGGCGGGCTGCATGGTGGGAACCACGACAAATGGTACATTGTTAAACCAGGCGTCCATCGAAAAGCTGGTGGCTGAAGGGCTGGATATCATTACATTTTCACTGGCAGGGGTTGATGAAAAAAATGATTCCATCCGAAAGGGAACGCGTATAACTAAGGTTCTTAACTGTATAGAAGACACTCACAAGGCGAGGAACAAATACGGAACCGATACCCCGAAAGTCCATATTGCATATATGTTGCTTCGTTCGGGTTTGAGTGATTTGGAAAAACTTCCTACCTTTCTATCAAATACCGGAGCAGATCAAACCGTTGTCAGCTCTCTTTCCTTAGCGGTCACTCCAGGATTGGAAGAAGAAGCTTCTCTGGCGACGGAAAAAACAGAATGTTTAGATTTACAGAATCGTTTGATCGAGGTCCGGGAGGCATCCGCGACGCTTGGTGCAGAGGTTCATTTTCATATAACTTCTCCATCCCAGGCGGGATTTAATTGCAGCGAAAATTGTTCCTGGGCGACTGTTATCGGATCGGATGGCAGCGTATCTCCGTGTGTAATGAAACAACTTCCTGTGAAAGAAGAAACATTCTATTATTTTAACGAGCAGAAACAATTGCTGCAACACTTGATTTTTGGCGATATCGTCGAAAATCCGCTGAATACCATCTGGCATCGAAAAGAATACCGAAAATTCAAGCGTGCCTATCGAAGGGGCAAAACACCGCCAGTTTGTCGAAATTGCTTAAAACAATTTAGTGATAGCCTCCAGCCATCTTTTTTTTCTCCCACCCCCTATCGGCCGAGTCTCGATTTGGAATCCGTACTTTCGGGGATCCAATCGAAACCGAGTTAAAATTCCAACTTGTTCAAATTAAAGATCATATCGTTTGATTTTACGCCAAAGCGAAACGCGATCGATATCCAGCATTTTCGCTGCTTTGGATTTATTGCCGCGGCACTTTTCCAATACCCATTTGATATACCGTTTTTCATGCTCCTCAAGACTGGGAACATCAGTAGAATTTCGGCGATAGGTTTCAATCGACAGATTATTGATGTATTCAGGAAAATCATCAACCCGAAGAACGGGCCCTTTCCCCATTGCCACTGCACTTTCAATTACATTTTCTAATTCTCTTATATTTCCAGGCCAACTGTACTGCGAAAGCAGATCCATGGCCTCTCTGTCGATTTCGTGAATCCTATTCTTCATTGCTTGTCTACTATGAGTCAAAAAATAATTTACCAACAACGGAATATCGCCTTCGCGTTCTGCCAGTGGTGGTAGTCGAATCGTTATGACATCGATGCGGTAATAGAGATCCTGTCGAAAATGACCTTGTTCTACATCTTCCTTCAAGTCACGATGGGTTGCAGCAATAAAACGTGCATCCACCGGCACGATTTCAGTCCCGCCAACACGCAAGAGTTCTTTTTCCTGGATAACTCGCAATAGCTTTACCTGCATTGAAAGCGGCATATCGCCAATTTCATCCAAAAAAACAGTCCCACCGCCGGCCGCCTCCAGAAGCCCGGCTTTTTTTTTCGTAGCACCGGTAAACGAATCTTTCTCATGGCCGAACAGCTCATTTGCCATCAATTCTTCGGTGAATGATCCGCAATTAAATGCCATGAATTTGTTTTCAGAACGAGCGCTGAGACTATGAATCGCTTTGGCCGCCAATTCCTTTCCGGTCCCGCTTTCACCTAAAATGAGTACATTGCTGTCTGAGCGGGCAATCTGGTTTATGGTCTTTTTAACTGAGACCATCGCCGCGCTTTTACCGATAATATTGAATAGTTGTTTGGTTTCCTCCGCTGTATCTTCGCGCTGTATCGTTTCCAGTTGAATGCTTCTTTTGAAAAGGGCTTCCTTCGTAATTTGACGGACTTCGTCTATTTTATAAGGCTTGGCCAAATAATAGTACGCCCCCTCCCTCATTGCCGTTACCGCCGAATCTACGGTCGCATAACCCGTGATCATGATTACCTCGGCGTGGGGGTGAAGCTCTTTGCTCTTCTCTAAAACCTGCATTCCGTCTACTTTTTCCATTTTGAGATCTGTGATTACCAAGTCAAAGTTTTCCTCATTGAGCAAAGCGAGTGCTTTCATCCCGGAATTCGCGGATATTACCGTATACCCTTCTTTTTTTAAAATATACTCTAAATTTTTCCGAGCGATATCTTCGTCTTCGACAACGAGGATCCTTTTTTCAGACACATCCACAATGGATCTC
>JAHEHB010000026.1 GCA_024644775.1 Deltaproteobacteria bacterium | reverse complement strand
TTGTGTATCTGGCGGGACTGGAAAAATTCACGGTACTCTCCTCTTTGCCCAACAAGCCGCAGGTTTATGTGGTAGACGGCCAGCGTTGGCAGCCGAAAAATTTTGATAAAAATGCAAAACCGGTCGTCAGTTTCAGACAGGCGTTGGCTGAGTCACAGAATTTGGCTACCGTCAATCTGACCCTGAAGATCGGTCTTAAGCGGATTGTTAGCGATATTAAACCCTTTAAATTATCCGGGCTTACCCAACCTTACCCGGCCATCGCACTGGGTGCATTGGAAGTAACCCCCCTGGAGTTGGCACGAGCCTATTGTGTGTTTGCTGCAGACGGTGTTCAGCCGCATCCTTTATCTCTGAAAGAGGTAGTGGATGAAAACGGCAAAATCATCGAAGGGCGGCATACAAAGATCGAAAGATTGATCCCTGCCGCTAAAGCGTATATGATAAGTAATCTATTGCGAAGCGTGGTTACTGACGGTACGGCTCGATCGTTGAAGAATTTGGGCATTAAATGGCCGGTTGCCGGAAAAACGGGGACCACCAATGACTCACGGGACGCTTGGTTCATTGGCTATACACCGGAGATACTGGCGCTGGTTTGGGTCGGTTTTGATAGCGGCGACACCCTATCCGCCGTCGCATCTCAGGTGGCGTTGCCAATATGGGCGGAGTTGATAAAAGCGATTCCACAATATATGTCGGGAGAGTGGCTTGATAGGCCCCCCGGGGTCGTGAAACGACGAATTTGCCCTGAGAGTAAAAGGCTTGCCGTTGCGGATCGTTGCCCCAATCCGATGGAGGAGATTTTTTTGGAACAACATGCACCCAATCTGGATTGCGACGTACATATCCGTCAATCTCCATTACGGCGTTTTTGGAAAGGAATCAAAAAAATTGCACCCCGGTTTTAGCTTAGGTTTTAGATGGATTGTATACGGCTTCTTTTTACTGATCATATCCGGTTGTGCCGCCGTCGTCCCCGTTCAGCCGGAACCGGCACCACCCCCCGCGCCGACGGCCACAGACGCTCCACCGAGCCCGCCTCGAGACTACCCATCGCGGGAAACACTCCCCGAAAAACCGAGCCCCCGGGCGCAAGCTTCACTGACATTTACCGAACAAGGCAAAGCTCTAATCGAGCAAAACAGACCGGATGCCGCCATTCGCGTATTGGAGCGCGCGATCAACATTCATCCCCGAAACGGAAAAAACTATTACTATCTTGCAGAAGCATGGTTGCTAAAAGGCAATGTATCCCAGGCGTCTGAATTCAACCGCCTAGCGGAGCTTTATCTTAAAGATGATCGACAATGGGCAAATCAGGTGATGTCCCAACGACAACGAATAAGTAAATATTGAACACATTCACTGGGAATTGATTCTTCATTAGCAAAAGGAGAAGGTGACATGAAACTACGTTTACTAGCCAGTTTGGCCTTGATAATCTTTCTGGCCGGCTGTGGTTTGACCCATCAGGAAATCGTGAAAACACAATCGTTCGGTGCAGCCACAGAAGCAATCGGAAAAATAGGCGTAGAAGAATTTGTCAATATTCGAAACAGTATTATTGAAATGAACACGGAGTTAATTACAATCGATACGACCCGGACGACCACCAGCCTTTCCCTTGACAAGCCGACCAATTCTGAAGCAACGGCGCAGCGTGTTACCGCAAGTAGAGCCCTCAAACTATATGGTGAGTTGCTTGTTAAGCTATCCACTGAAGATCGAACACCGGGATTACAGAAAGCCGCAAATTCATTCGTAGAAAACACGAGTGCGGCACTCGGAACTCAGATGACTGACGCACAAAAAGGAGCGATCCGTAATATCGTTGTGGGCTTGGGCTCATTTCTTATCGAAAAGAAAAAGGCGGATGCCGTTCGGGAAATCGTTCCTGCATTCGCAAAACCGGTGGACGATCTTGCAAATTTATTGATGGAAGATTTTTCTCTCGATAACGGCGCTTTAGGGTATTTAAAAGCCTATGACGTAACGGCACGAAGACTTAAAAATGCGTCGATTAAACGGGTCAATTCCGGCGATAAATACTCTTATAGCGAAAGAGATCGGGCGGTTGAAGCCTATATTTTGGCAGAAAAAGCCCTCATTCGTGCTAAGGCTTTGAGTGAGAAAGCAACGGAATCGATAGAGGGTCTGAAAAAAGCAAACAGGGAGCTTGTTAATGTGATTAACAAGCGCGCATACAGTACGGATGACATCCGGTACTATGTGAAAAGAATACAGGAGCTTGTAAATTTATACCGAGTTCTTGCCAGATAACATTCAAGGAGAACAGAAATGTTAAATTTGGGAAAAGCGTTTCAAGAAACCATTAGAAACTTAGAGATATTGCGCGATTCGCAAAATCCACCCAATGAAGATGTTGTGGCAAATCTCGATAAACTCTACGAGCAGCAAATCGATTTGATTAATGCTGCAATAAATTCAGCAACGAAGAGATACCAGCAAGCAGCAAGGGGCATGAGAAAGGCTGCGAGGGAAACCAAGAAAGCAATAGAGGATCTGGCAAAGCTTGAACAGGGTATAGAGAAAGTAGCCGCTGCCATTGCAAAAGTAGCTAAATTGCTTAAAAGTGTTGTGTAAAAAAAGTTTCGCGGATAGGAACGCCTATCATCAGAATTACGGATGACCGAACCATACTTTAGAATTGATCTTGGAAAGGTTCTTAATGACGCTTCACCCATTCTGCTTGAGTTGGGTTGTGGAACGAACAAGGGTACCGGTAGGATCTGTATCGACCGATTGGATTTTCCCCATATCGATATTGTTACGGATTTAGAAGAGGGGTTACCCTTTTTTCCGGACAATTCCGTCGACGCAATATACTCGGAAAGCTTTTTGGAACATGTAGATAATCTGGACAGGCTTATGCGGGACGTTTGGCGCATACTCAAACCCAATGGAAGGAAACACCTGTTCGTTCCTCACTTCTCCAACCCGTACTTCTATTCAGATTATACCCATCAGCGGTTTTTCGGTCTCTATTCATTTGAATATTTTTCCAGAAAACAGCACATGTTTGAAAGAAAGGTACCGAACTTTTATCATGACTATGGATTTATAACAGAAGAAATACGTCTTGTATTTGACTCTCAGTGGATGTCTCGGCGGCTCATTAAACGTGCGTTCGGTCTAATTTTTAATCTGAATACCTGGCTACAGGAGTTTTACGAAGAAAATTTTTGCTTTATGATACCTTGCTATGGAATACAAGCCACGTTAAAACCAGAAAAAAAATGAAAAAATCTTTGAAAAAACATCCTGAAAAGGTTCAACATTGATTTTTCATCGTATGAGACTTCACCTGGCCGGAACGGTAAACAGATTGAACATCGAACGCCGAACATCGAACATCCAATATTGATGGCGCTACGCTTTATCTAATTTTTAAAAAAGCAACCCGCAGAATTTCGAAGGGTAGATTCGCTCCCGGCCTTCGTAGCCACTTCGGCGGAGTAGGCTTGCTTAGTATTTTTTTAAATTGACAGAATACAATATTCGACGTTGGACGTTCGATGTTCGTTGGTTTCTTCTTCGATCAAACTGGCCATTGCGGTGGCCAGCGGTTGGGCTGAAACCTGTCAAAGATCCCGTCTGAAGCGAAGCAAAAGCGGGGAAATCCAAGGCCATTAGTGATTGTAAGAGTTAAAAACTTCACCCCTCCGGGGTGGATCAAAGCCTGGTCCTCTGGGCCAGAATTCTTGACATTTCTGCTCAAAAAGGAGATCGGCCATGAAAATTCTAGTGGGATATGACGGATCAAATACGGCAAAGGATGCGGTGGCACTTGTTAAATCGCATGCAAAAGCGTTTAACGCAAAGGTTTTTGCAGTCACCTGTCTTACACAGCCACATGAAGTAAAAACGAAAGACATGGATACCATGGAGGAGGCCGACCGTGAACTCAACCATCTAAAAGATCAATTTCAAGCGGTGGGAATCGTTTGTGAACCCCACCTTTTGGTCCATGATTTGTCTCCAGGTGAGAGTTTGGTGGAATTTGCCATCGAGAATGATATTAACGAAATATTCATTGGGGTCCGAAGACGATCAAAAGTTGGAAAGCTGCTGTTTGGTTCCACTGCACAATATGTCATCCTGGAGGCGCCTTGCCCGGTGGTCACCGTCAAATAAACAGCGGTTTTTATGGCGGCAGATGAAAGAATACTTGTCACTATCATACTGAATGGAAACAGAGGGCAGGGGAGGGTAGGGTAATATGTCGAAGCTTTTTGAGCGTACCACGATCAATAGTATCACCTTAAAAAACAGAATTGTCCGTTCCGCTACATTTGAAGCAATGGCGGAGCCGAATGGCGGCTGCACGCCCCAGCTGAGAGACCTGAATGTCGAACTTGCGAAAGGGCAGGTCGGTTTGATCATAACCGGATATGCCTATGTGAATGAGATCGGAAAGTCCAGGCCGGCTCAATCCGGCGTGCATTCTGATAAACTCATCGACGGTTGGGTTGAACTCACTCGTGCGGTGCACCGGAAAGGTGGAATAATTGTCATGCAAATTGCCCACGCGGGTTGTAATTCGTTTGTTCTACCGGAGGGCGGAAACGCACTGGGGCCATCCGCAATGGAAATGCCTCAGGGGTGCTTATGCCGGGAAATGACAAACACCGAGATTACCGGGACAATTAATGATTTTGCAAAGGCGGCGGTTCGAGCAAAGAAATCCGGTTTCGATGGTATACAACTTCATGGTGCGCATGGCTATCTTATCAGTCAATTTTTATCTCCCTTTTATAACAAACGAACCGATGAATATGGCGGAAAACTTGAAAACCGTGCACGGTTCGTAATGATGGTGCTAAAAAGCGTAAGAGAAGCGGTCGGGGATGATTATCCTGTTTTTATCAAAATTAACTCGGATGACTTTTTAGAAGGCGGGTTTACCTTGGATGAAATGCTCCACGTAGCGGCAATGCTGGAAAAAGCGGGCATTGACGCCATCGAAATCAGCGGGGGCACCCATCTGAGTCCGGATGAGTATTCGTTTTCGCGCAAGACCGGTATCGTACCGGAAGAAAAGGAGTTATACTTCAAGAAAGCCGCAAAGTTATATAAAGAAAAGATTCAAACCCCTTTAATGCTGGTGGGAGGTATACGCTCCCTTAGCGTTGCTGAAAAAGTAATATCAGAAGGACTGGCCGACTATGTTTCACTTTGCCGGCCTTTCATTCGAGAACCCCACCTTGCCCGCCGCTGGCATTCCGGGGATATCCGGAAAGCCTCTTGCATTTCCTGCAACGATTGCTTTAAGCCGGTTCGAGCCGCCCAGCCACTGTATTGTGTTGCAGAGGCAAAACTGCGTCGAGCGAAGAAATTAGGATGAACCGGATCAACGTGAATTTTAAAGGATATGAGTTTCGTAGATTTTTCGGAAATGGTGACCGTAAATCGCAAACGTAATTGCCAATGGAATTAGCCTGGGACGACGAAAGGCCGTCCAGAAAAAGAGTTTCCAGTACTGGAATCGCTCTTTTCCGATTATGCCGAGATAAATGCAAGAGCGGAAAAAGGCCAAAAATCGCTGAAGGTCCAAGGCCGGCTCAAATTTTGGCGCTTTGTAATCTTCTAAGAAATTTATGACACGGTTGTAGTAGTGTTTCGGTGAATAAATATGATGTAGTATATTTTTATAACCCTCAAGTAACACATCCATTCCCATTTTGGGGACGATGTTTGTGGTGCCATTTACGTTATCACCTGTCGTACTGCCGATGATTCTCCCTTCCTGTGCCAACCGTTCATAGAGCTTTGTGCCGGGCGGCGCTTGGAGCAATCCTACCATTGCCGTGACGATGCGACTATTTTGAATAAATTCAATCTGTTTTCTAAAAATTGAATGGGTATCGTTATCAAATCCTACAATAAAGCCCCCCTGTACCTGCAACCCTGTCCTATGGATCTTTTGAATATTCTTAATGAGGTCGCGATTGATATTTTGTTTTTTATCGCATTCAGCAAGGCTATTTTCATCCGGGGTCTCAATACCGATAAATACCATGTCAAAACCCGCTTCGACCATCAGTTCCATTAACTCTTGGTCATCCGCCAAATTGATGGATGCTTCTGTATATAGCGGTAGCCCTTTTTTACCTTTTTGCCATTTAATTATGGCGGGTAGAAGTTGCGTCTTTAGGTATTTTTTGTTGGCTATAAAATTATCATCGACAAAAAATACTTGATTCCGCCAGCCTAAGTCGTAAATCGCATCCAATTCGGCAATAACCTGGTCGGCGGACTTTACGCGGGGCCGATACCCAAATAGTGACGTTACATTGCAAAAATCACACTGGAAGGGGCATCCTCTTGAAAACTGGATACTCATGGAAGCATATCGTCGACTATCGATCAAATCCCACATGGGTATTGGGGTTTTGCGAATATCACAAAATTCGTCGGTACTATAGATGCGCTTTGCACATCCATTTGCCAGATCCTTAAGAAACAAGGGAAGGGTTGTTTCGGCTTCATTCAACACGAAATGGTCAATATCGTCGATTTGTTCGTTGTTGTCGGCAAACAGAGGCCCACCAGCAACAACTTTGAGCCCGGCTTTTTTGCAGCGGCGGACGACGTTGTGGGTTGACTCCCTTTGGATCGTCATACTGCCTATGAATGCAATATCCGCCCATGCCAGATCTGCATCTGTAAAGTTTTTGACACTCATATCGACGAGTCGTAGGGACCATTCTTCAGGCAGTAAAGCGGCTACGGTCAGCAGACCCAATGGGGGTAACGCCGCCTTTTTGTGAATAAACCTTAGCGCATATTTATAACTCCAGAAGGTATCCGGAAAGGCCGGGCTTATCAGCAAAACGTTCATCTTGGCACCTGTTTCAAGAAATACACGATGATACTGTTAGAGAGGCGAGCTCGAATAACGTTGAAATTACGAACTCTTATTCATTAGTCCGACTTTCAAAGCCTCCCTATATTAGCAGCATTTTTAGGTCTTTCAATATAAAAAATGAGGTTTTACAATTCTTTGACAAAACATTTATTCGACGGTTAATAACCGACGGGTGCTTCCACTCAAGGCCGCCTGAATTTTGACAAATTCACCAACATTATCCAGGGTTAACAATCCCACAAGACGGTCATACCTGGTTACCGGCAGCGTTTGACAGTTGCAACTTTTTAGCTGAATAAACGCGGTCTCCAACATATCAAATGAATCTACTATCCTGAAATCCCGTTGCATGACTTCAGAAACAGAAATGTTTTGATCCCGGCGCGTTAAGGCCTCCAACAAATCGGATTGTGTTATTACCCCGATAATGCCCTCTTTTTCGACGACGGGAAAATCCTTTTGGGATCCAGCCAGTGTCAATTCAACAGCTCGGTTTAGAGGATCGTTGGGTGACAACGATTGAAAGTTGGTTAGCATGGCTTTATTCACAGGAATGCCTCCCATGGCTACTTTCATCTGTGCCATATTCGCTTCTTGGGCTGCTCCAATCCACACAAAAAAAGCGATAAAAAGCAGAAAAGGATTACCCATCAAACCGATAAAACCAAAAAGTAAAGCGATACCTTGTCCGATCGAAGCGGCAGTTTGAGTTGCTTTGGTATAATCCGTTCGTTTCGCCAGCAACGCCCTGAGCACACGTCCGCCATCCATCGGAAAGGCGGGAATCATATTGAAAACGGCTAAAAAAAAATTGACGGCCATAACACGCTCAAGAAAAGGGCCGGTGAACATTGTCACCCGTCCAAGAAAATCCAATCCTTCTGTTAAAAACAACCCGATAAAGAGAACCCCTGCAATCACAATATTAACGGCAGGCCCCGCAAGCGCCACCCACATTTCCTGACTGGGTTCATCCGGCATTCGCTCCAAACGGGCGACCCCGCCAATGGGCAACAGCATAATGTCACGGGTTTTGACACCGTATTTCCTTGCTGTAAGCGCGTGTCCAAACTCATGCAGTGTTACACATGCAAAAATGGTTAGTATGAATAGAAGCCCCATGATCATGGCTTCAAGACTGCGAGCTTGTCTCCAGTGAATCAACGCCACCCAGCCCAGTAGGAGAAAGAAAGTCGCATGCATGTATACGTCGATTCCTGCATACCTTCCGATTTTAAGAGACCATTTCATAATAACGATCGTCCTTTCAGCGAATGTCATTGTTCAGTAGTCATTAGACATTCGTTAACCTTGTAACAGTAGAAAAGCTTTTGCCTTATTGCTAATGTGGAATCACATATGATGTTGTTTATAGCTTGTATTTTGCTAATGTTATTATCAATCTTTTCCAGATTGAACGTAAGACTTCCCGCCGGTTTGTAAAGGATTCCGTGTTTTTGTCGTGATTAATTCTCGCCTAATAGCAAGCTATTGACCTGAGCTTTTACGACCTCATGAATTTCTTCCAATCAAGTTCTGGAGTTACCTTTTTAACCAATAGAAAATTTAACGTTGCCATGATAAGCATGTTGAAAAAAGAAAAATGAGGTTTATATTAGAATCTTGCATCTGATCCGGACTATCCGTTACCCGAAAGTATTTGCCACAACAACGCTACTTTAATATGTTTTGTATCAGCCTTAAACTCGACAAGGAATTCATAGATGGGAAATGAAACGATCCAGCAACAACGGATACAGCCGCTCAACGATCGAAAAATTCAAAAGGGCCGATATGTCCTCTATTGGATGCAGCAGTCTCAGCGGGTAGAATACAACCATGCCCTGGAATATGCCATTGAAATGGCCAACCATTTGCGCCTTCCCATATTGGTCGTGTTCGGATTAATGACAGATTATCCGGATGCCAACCTGAGACACTACACCTTCATGTTAGAAGGTCTTTTAGAAACGCAAGAAACGCTGAAAAAACAAGGCATTAAAATGATTGTACAAAAGGGGCACCCCGCAGATGCGGCTTTAGAAGCCGGGAAAAAGGCAGCTGCAATTATATGTGATCGCGGTTACCTCAGACATCAAAGAAATTGGCGCAAAAAGGTAGCGGCTGAATCAATCTGCCGGATGGTCCAAGTGGAAAGCGATGCGGTGGTGCCGGTAGAAGTCGTATCCGGAAAAGCTGAATACGCGGCGCGCACCGTTCGTCCGAAAATTCACAAGCATTTAGATGATTTTTTGATCGATGTTCCTTCCTTGGTCACAGACCGGTCCTCTATTAATCTGAAATTGAAAGGAATCGACATCAGCCAACCGCAGACGCTTTTAGATTCTATGGGGATCGATAAGCGTGTCGCCCCGGTTTCCCGATTTTTTTCCGGCGGCACCTCCCAAGCGAAAAGACTTTTGAACACGTTCATCCGAAATAGATTGGTGCGGTATGATCAACACAGCAATCAACCGCAGACAAACGATATTTCCCACATGAGTCCCTACCTTCATTTTGGACAGATATCCCCAGTGTATATTGCCCTTACCGTTAAAAAGGCAGACGATTCCCTAAAAGAAAATAAAGAAAGGTATTTGGAAGAACTCATTGTGCGAAGAGAGCTGGCCATGAATTTTACGCTTCATACCCCCCGATATGATTCCTATGATTGCATTCCCGAATGGGCGAAACGAACACTGAGGGACCACCGCCACGATAAACGCGACGGTACGTATAACAGAAACCAGTTAGAAAATGCCGAAACCCACGATGTATACTGGAACGCCGCCATGAATGAGATGAAATATACGGGTTTCATGCACAACTACATGCGTATGTATTGGGGTAAAAAAATATTAGAATGGTCCACGTCTCCTCAAAAAGCATTTGCCACAACGCTGGCTATCAATAACAAATATTTTGTCGATGGCAGAGATCCGAACTCTTACACCGGGGTTGCCTGGATTTATGGTGTGCACGATCGGGCATGGGGGGAACGGCCGATTTTTGGTAAGATCCGCTATATGGCCGCATCGGGTCTGGAAAGAAAATGTGACATAAAGGCATACGTGGAGAAAATCAAGGACCTCATGAGAAAAAGCAGGAAGCGTTAAAAGTGATTTGATAGAAAATGAGAGAATGACGAACGACCGATATTCAAGTGTTTGCTTTAAAGAGGGACTTGGTTTGTGATGGCCTACTCGCACCTTTTCCAACCGATTCGCATCGGTTCGATGATTTCTAAAAACCGCATATTGATGTCAGCAATGAGTATCAATTTCGGAGTGGATGAGCACGGTCACATTAACGAGCAGCTCACCGCTTATTTTGTCGCCCGCGCTCGCGGCGGGGTCGGGATGATGCTGGTGGGCGGCGGCGCAGTTCATCCCACCGGACTTGAACTTCCGCAATTGCCAGCTTTGTGGAATGATGCCTGTATCCCGGCGTTGTCGAAAATGGTGGATGCGGTACGTCCGTACGACTGTAGATTCGGGGTGCAGTTGATGCATGGGGGGCGTCAGTCCTATCACGATCAAAAAGTCGCTCCGTCACCGATTCCCGCACCCGCCGTTGTAAAGGGGGTGCCCAAAGAATTAACCGTCAACGAAATCGGAGAGCTGATAACCGCTTTTGGCGATGCCGCTTTGCGGTGCAAGCTAGCGGGCTTTGATTTTATAGAAATCCATGGCGCCCATGGCTATCTGATCAATCAGTTTCTATCGCCGAATTCCAATAAACGTACGGACATTTATGGCGGCTCATTCGAGAATCGAGTCCGATTTCTATTAGAGCTATTTGCTGATATCGAGGCCAAATGCGGCAGCGATTTCCCGGTGGGGGTTCGGATAAACGGTGAAGATTATATCTCTGATGGGTGGACGATTGAAGAGGCAATTAAACTAGCCGGGGTTCTTGAAGTACAAGGTGCCGATTATCTTCACGTTTCAGCCGGCGTTTATGGAAGCAGGCAATTGACGATTCCATCAATGTATGTTCCCCACGGCTGTTTTGTCCATCTTGCCGAAGCCGTGAAGGCACAGGTTGATATTCCGGTTATTGCGGTGGGACGAATTAAAACGCCGGACCTGGCCGATCAAGTCATCAAAGAAAACAAGGCCGATGCTGTGGCTTTAGGAAGAGCGCTTATTGCAGATCCTATGTGGCCTGCAAAATCACAAAATAGTAAAGGTCACACCATTTGTCCCTGTGTTGGTTGCTGCCTGGGTTGTATCCATGCGGTGCTGGCTTTGGAGCCGGGTGGCTGTGTGGTGAATCCGGATGTGGGGCGCGAATTCTTATTGCAAGACGATTCGCCCAGTATGAGTCCGCGTGAAGTATTGATCGTAGGGACCGGTCCGGCGGGATTGGCTGCGGCACGCAAAGCCGCCGAACTCGGCCACCATGTTACCGTTTGCGAGCAAACGGGTCAGATCGGTGGCGCACTTCGGCTGGCAGCATTGCCCCCGGGACGGGCTGAGCTTGGTGATATTCTGACTTATCTTGTCAGGGAGCTGGAACGGCTGGAAGTTCAGGTCCGACTCAACACCTTATTCAGCATCGAATTGTTGGCTGAACTGGATCCTGATACGGTCGTCTTTGCTACCGGCAGCTTACCCGATATGCCGATTATCAAGGGTCTGTTTAATACCGACATGGCGTTGTACACCGTTCATGAAGTGCTTGATGGTTACGCCGTTGCCGGTGACAGGATTATCGTCTTCGGCGGTGGCCAGGCCGGACTGGTACTGGCTGATGCCTTGGCCAACCAGGGCAAGACGGTTACTGTTTTGCACCGCAAACGTCATTTTGCCGAAGAAATGTCCAGCAACGATCGCTATTACCTTCGGGAGCGGCTGAAAAAAGACAACGTAAACCTTTTCAAGGGGGTCGTAATCGAAACCTTTTTACCATCGGGCGTTCGATTTCGTGTCAATGACAGCGTCCATATCCTTGAAGATTTCGATACGGTGGTGATTGCTGAGATCATGACCCCGGTGCGCGAGGCCGCGAATCTTATGAAAGGTCGTGACATCGAGGTACATATGATCGGAGATGCCAAACAACCGCGGCATCTAATGTTTGCCATCAGCGAAGCCGAAGAGATTGCCCGGACACTGTAATCGTTAAGCTCGGTCGGGTTTGACGGCCTTGTTGAACAAAAAGAAAAGAAACATTTTCGGTTATGCGCACCTTTGGTTGCGGAACGTATGTTTTGCGCTTATCTTATTTTGGCAAGTTAATACAAAATGATATAAGGGATGAGGTCGCTTTGAAGTGGATACAGTAACCCAAATCGCGCTTGGCGCTGCTGTCGGTGAGACCCTATTGGGTCGACAAGTTGGGAAACGCGCCCTGCTGTGGGGCGGTATGTGCGGACTGTTTCCTGACCTTGATATTTTAGTTCCACTCGATGACGCTGTGAAGGCGTTTACCTATCACAGAGGTCCCAGCCATTCGTTATTTGTGTTGGCAGCTTTAACGCCATTATTTGTTTGGTTGATTTTGAAATTGAATCCTCAAACCTCCGAATATCGATTCAGGTGGTTTGTACTGGTATATCTGGCATTTGCAACGCATGTGCTGCTCGATTGCTTTACGGTTTACGGTACACAAATTTTTTGGCCGCTGAGCACGCCTCCCGTCATGTGGTCAACCATATTTATCATTGATCCGGCATACTCCGTGCCCTTACTCTGCGGCGTCCTGGCCGCGCTCACACTGTCCCGCAAAACGTCAAGGGGGCATGCGATTAACGCGGTTTGTCTGGCACTGAGCGCAATTTACTTGATCTGGAGTGCAGGCGTAAAATTGCATGTGGGACAAGTCGTCCACGAGTCGTTGATGCAACAGAACATCCGCTATCACAAAATTCTCACCGTTCCTGCCCCGTTTAACACGATATTGTGGCGGGTACTGGTGATGGACGAAAATGGGTATTTCGAGGGCTTTTATTCACTATTCGATGAAACCGGGGACATACAGTTTGTGCATTACCCTAGCGATAAACAGTTGCTTCAGGGTATTGGCGACCACTGGCCCGTCAAACGGCTGCAATGGTTTACTCACGGATTCTATTCCGTGCGGCGGTTGATCGATGATATTATCGTCACAGACCTCAGAATGGGATTGGAGCCGAGCTATGTGTTCCGCTTTAAAGTAGGAAAGATAGGAAATCCGCATGCGAAACCGACAAAAAGTAAAAAGGTTGCTGGTGAACCTCGTTGGGAGCAGCTGCGCTGGGTGTGGCAAAGAATCTGGACGTCTGAGGCCCAATTTCCCCCAGCCTAAGAAGCACGCCGTTAAACTCAATAAAAATGCTGGAAATTGATTCAGAAATTTTTTTTAGGATGAAATATGCCGATACAACAGATCATTGTAGTAATTGTTTGTCTCATCATCCCATTTTCGTTTCTAAGGTGGGTTTAATCTGCTTTTTCCGTTTGCCCTTTCCAAAAATTGTTTTTCTCAAAACCTTAGCAACATTATCTATTGAATATTTCATAAAAAGTAATGTGATCAATATTGACATTTCGAATTGATTGAATATTTTGTGATTGTGGAAATAAACAAAAACAAGTCGCGAAAATGACAAAAAGGTAATGTTTAAAACAATGAAAGGGGTGAGGATGAATAAAATGCCGTGGAAAAAATGGAATTGGATCAACTCTTTACAATCAACAGTGTTGGTTCTGTCGATGATATCGTTACTAGCGCTCACTGGATGGCTGTTGGGAGGTCTTTTTTTAGCGATAGCGACAGTTAGCCTCACCGGTTTGTTATATACGTTTCAGCCCCTGATATCACCCTATCTAATTGTTGGAATGAGCCGTTTGCGACCACTGGGATATCATGAAACCCCCCGCTTATACGAACTGTTAGAAGCCTTAGCTAAAAGAGCAGGTCTCGAGTATCTGCCGACACTCGTGTATTTGCCCAGTGAAAGTATAGGCGCCTTTACTACGGGGACGAAAAATAATGCAGTCGTTGCGATTTCGGATGGTTTGCTCCGGCATCTGGACCTGAGGCAGACAGCTGCTGTTATGGCACATGAAATAAGTCACATTCGATACGGTGATATGCACATAATGGGATTTGCTCATATGACCAGTCGGTTGACAAACATTCTCTCAACCTTCGGGCAATTTCTTTTAATATTCAACCTGCCGATGATCCTTTTTGGTGGACATACGATTAGTTGGACGGCGATATTCCTCCTGATACTGGCTCCGACAATAAACCTATTGTTGCAGCTCGCGCTTTCAAGGGCTAGAGAATATCGCGCTGATATGGGTGCTGCAGAATTGATGGGTGATCCGGAACCTCTGGCTTCGGCGCTGTCAAAAATTGAGCGCTACAAAAGAGGTATCTTTCGGCGGGTTCTATGGCCTGTACGCATGCCCGCACCTGAAAATTCCCTCTTGCGCACGCATCCACCAACAAACGAGAGGATTCGCCGGCTGCGTAACATGAGCGGCTATCATATCGATAAGAAACGTCCAAAAGCTGTGCACTCATCCCTGGCAAACGCTTTTGAAGAATGGATATTTCCACAGTATCCAATGATACCTATAAAAAAATCACTCAATATTAATCATCAGCGATTCCTCGTAGCTGTTCGATAATCAAGTTCGAATCGTCAGACGTTTGTTTTGGAAAATATAAACACATTGTTGTTTGTTTAATTTGAATAAATGTTATAAATGATAGTCTCGTGAAAATCAGAAAAGTGATTTTTTACGAGAGTGTTTTATGTTTTATTTTTGGTGTTCAGCATGCTAACAAACGAATATGACGCCACATATTTTAAACAAAATATTAAACATGAAAACTAAAAAACTTAATGAATTTGGATTCTTGCGAATTCATCTTAATTGAGTGTGATGCTCTGAAAGGAGAGGATCTTTGATGAAATCTAAGCGTATTTTCAGTCTCTTTATTATCGCATTTATTTTCGGAATCGGAGTGACATCGATGGAAACCGCGGGTCAGGCCAAACAGGATAAATCTATTGACCGTATCGGTGCCAAGGAGACCCGCCAAAAGGTTCTCGCCGGCGAAGCGCTGTTGGTCTGTTCGTACGACGATAAATCCTGCAAAAATAAAATGCTGCAAGGTGCCATCTTTCGCGGTGAATTTGAGGAGAAGCTGACCGGATTGTCGAAAGAACAGGAAATCATATTCTATTGCGGGTGAACGAACGAAGCAACGTCCGCCGGTCTGGCGGTAAAATACTTCCAAAAAGGTTACACCAAAGTCAAAGCGCTCAAAGGAGGCGTTGACGCCTGGAAAGCGGCCGGATACCCTATGCGCTGACTTTTGGGATCGTTTTGCGAAATTTCAGATTAACCGTAGAAACCTTTTGATGGTTTTGTAACAGAGAGGAAAAAATGGTGGATTTGACAACCGAATACCTGGGAATGACATTAAAGAACCCGATTATTGTGGGTAGCTGTGGATTGACCGGAACCGTCAAAGGTATCAAAGAATTTGAAGAAAACGGTGCGGCCGCTGTGGTGTTGAAATCGATTTTCGAAGAAGAAATCGCATTTGAATACGAAGAGATCTTGAAGGAAGCCTCTGCGGAGGATATAAACACCGAGCAGTTCGATTATTATGATTACAAGATAAAAAGTGATAATATAAAAAAATTTACTACCCTCATTGAAGAGAGTAAAAGAAGTGTCGATATCCCGATCATTGCGAGCGTAAACTGCGTCTACTCGCATGAGTGGACGTCATTCGCAACACAACTGCAAACTGCCGGTGCGGATGCGTTGGAACTCAATATGTTTTTTCTACCTTCGGAGTTTGGTCGCACCAGCGAAGAAAAAGAGAAAGCCTATTTTCAAATCATCGAAAAAATTCAAAAGGAAGTCACTATTCCCATCGCATTGAAAATCAGCTATTATTTTTCAAATCTGGGTCCGATGATCGAGAAATTATCAAATACCGGTATTTCAGGATTGGTGCTTTTTAATCGCTTTTACAGTCCGGATTTCGATATCGAAAAAATGGAAGTTGTTTCCTCCAACGTTTTCAGTGCTCCGTCCGATCTCCCGATTTCTCTTCGATGGATTGCCATCATGGCGGAAAGGGTAACATGTGATTTGGCGGCCTCGACCGGTGTCCACGACGGCGTTGCACTCATAAAACAGTTACTTGCCGGCGCCAATGCCGTTCAGGTGGTCTCCGCCCTTTATAAAAACGGCAAGGGGTCTATTGGTGAGATGCTCAATACCTTGGTGGATTGGATGGAAAAGAAAAAATTCAACCGCCTGTCCGATTTCAGGGGAAAAATGAGCCAGGCCAAAAGCAGTGACCCGGCTGCCTATGAAAGAGTGCAGTTTATGAGGTATTTCGGTGGTAAAAAAACCGGTACGTAAACTATTCATCCCTTCGGGGGCTTTCCGAGTCCCCATTCAGAATGAAAAAAGTCTCTGCAATACTGAAATAACCTCTAATTGGGTATTTGGATCTATTGTACCCAGTCTTTTAACCAGTCGCGATTTATCTATTGTTCGTATCTGATCTAGAACGATTTCGCCTTTTTTCTTTTTAAATGTACAAGAAATTCTGGTAGGATATCCTTTTCCGGCAGTAGTCATTGGTGCGACGATAACGGTGTGGATATGTCGGTTCATTTCATCTGGTGAAATAATCAGGCAGGGTCTGGTTTTTTGGATTTCAGAACCAACTGTAGGATTCAGGTTTGTCAAAAAAACGTCGAACCGATTGGCTACCATTGCCATTCTTCCTCATCCCACGAATGAGATATATCTTCATCGCCATTGATGAGCCTATCATCGCTTTTTTCAGCCATGGTTTTGAACGCATTATCCCAACCTTCCCGGGGATTTGACACCGGACGAATGAGGATTTGATTTTTCTCCACTTCAAGCTCAACATCGTCCCTAATCCCCGTTTGCTCAAGGAGCGGTTTCGGAATACGTATGCCTTGTGAATTTCCAATTTTCACGACACGTGCTCTCATTGTCTATCTCCTCGATTTATATAGTATTCACATTGTAATTACAATGATCCCAAAAGTCAAGCATAGAGATTTGTCGATTTCATGTTTTCCATTGATTAACGGGGATATTATTTTCAATGGAAGGAACCTCTTCGGTCTTCGCACCGACGAGGTGGTTGCCCACGGAATTGCCCGAACGTTTCAAGTGGAAAAGCCTCTGCTGAATATGACCACCCGGGGAAATGTCATGATCGCTGCCATGCTCCACAACCCGGATCGCGACAAGGCGTTGGACGAGGCGGAATCTATTCTGAGTCGGGTCGGATTAAGCCGGGAGTCACACAGCCTGGCCAAGAATCTGACCGCCCAGGATCGCAAGCGACTGGAACTGGCCCGGGCTCTGGCAACGCGTCCGTCCCTGCTGCTGTTAGACGAAGTCATGGCCGGACTAACGCCGGTAGAGATAGACAACACCCCGGAAATGCTTCGCCAACTGCGCGATGAAGGCCTATCCATGTTAATCATCGAGCACGTTATGAGAGCGGTGATGAATGTTTCAGACAAGATCGTCGTATTGAATTACGGTAAAGGGATTTGTGAGGGAAGCCCGGACGAGGTCGTCCGCGATACCAATGTGATCGAAGCATATTTGGGCAAGAGGGGAGGCGCCAATGCAGCCGCTGCTAGAAGTCAATGATATCGTTGTCGCCTACGGAACGTTGGATGTACTTCGTCAGGTAACGATTGAGGTTATGCCCGGTGAGATGGTCAGTGTACTTGGCGCCAATGGAGCCGGCAAAACGACCGTGCTTCGGGCAATCTCAGGCCTGTTGCCCGCCAAGTCGGGTAATATCAATTTTTCGGGCCAGGATATCTCCGGGGGCCATGCGCACGAGCTGCCGGGTATGGGGATGGCCCATGTCCCGCAGGGCCGGGGCATCTTCGCTACGCTGGCCGTTTTGGAAAACCTTCGAATCGGCACCTGGAGCCCCCGAGCTAGACAAAGGAGCCGGGAAAGCATCGAGATGGCCTATGAGCTGTTTCCAAGGCTCAAGGAGCGTCAACATCAGATCGCCGGGAGTCTTTCCGGGGGAGAGCAGCAGATGTTGGCCCTGGCCCGCGCTATGAGCCAGAATCCGGCCCTGCTCATGCTCGACGAGCCTTCCTTGGGACTCGCTCCGGTCATCGTAGATTCTGTTTTTGAAGCGCTGGGAAGGATCAAGCAGGAAGGTATCGCCATTCTTCTGGTTGAACAGGATGTCTTCCATGCCACCGAGATGGCCTCAAGATGTTATTTGTTGGAAAACGGAGCCGTCACCCTGGAGGGATCTAAGACTGAATTCGAACAGAACCCGATCATTAAAAAAATCATATTTGGGAATATAGCGGTCTAACCAAACATAGTTGAAATTTCCTTAAACTTTGTATCAATGTTGATCATTTTTTCGACGCCTCAAATGATGCGAGTGTTCAGGGGTTCAGTGTTCAGAGTTCAGGAGGGATGATCCTCCCTGCCCAGTCCACCGGGTTTTTGGAGCCTACCGTAAACGTCATCCCCCTTTTTTGTTACGGGTCGAATGAGGGCTGCTCGATTCTTTGTGATAAAAAATTCAAATTAAACGAGCAGACCAAATACGATACCCGTGCGAAATCAAAACAAGGTCGGATCCCTGACAAAAAATCTGACCGATGAGCAGATCGCGTCGGTTTTTAACCAAGAGGGGGGCGAGAGCGCAAAAGGATACCGATTTACTTAAGTCCTTGTGCCGCAGGCAGTTCTCTGATAAAAAGGAGAAAGCAAAATATCCGGTATTCTTTAACGTGGATCGGAAATTGACGCTCATGGGGCAGGGAACGTAAGCCCAGGGCGCGGCAATCCGTCTCCGATATGACGAGGGGTAAGCGGTTTTAATGGATAAAACTCAAGCCATACACCAAAAAATCAGGGGATTGTTTGAATCGCAGAATCTCTGCGTCCTTTCGACCCATCGTTCGGGACAGCCCTATGCCAGCCTGGTTGCAATTTATGCCACCGAGGATTTGAAGCATCTTTTCTTTGTAACCCCCAAAGCGACCCGCAAGTTTGACAATCTGAAAGTTGACCCAAGGGTGGCCATTCTCGTCAACAACAGTACCAATCAGGTCGTCGATTTCCATCGGGCCGTTTCCGTTACGGTCGTTGGCGATGCAACCGAAGTCGTGGGGTCTGAACGGCAACCGATCCTGGAACGGTATCTGATAAAACATCCTCACCTTGAAGATTTTGTTCGTTCACCGTCTTGCGCTTTGGTCAGAGTGACGGCAAAATCTTACTTTATGGTTCAAAACTTTCAAAACGTCATGGAATTGCACCTAAACCAATGAAATGGATTATACCTGCAGAAGATGTCCGGCCTGAAGATCAACCTCGGGTCGGCGGAAAAGGATTTGCTTTAGCGTTGTTGGCCAGGAACGGCTTTCAGATTCCGGAGACCGTATGCATCTCCAGCGAAGCGTATCAGGAATATGTCAATCACACGGGACTGCGGGAACGAATCCAGCTTGAACTGCATCGCAAAGATTTTAAGGAGATGCGGTGGGAGGAAATCTGGGATTGCGCGACCCGGGTCCGCAACATGTTTCTAAAAAAGCAGATCCCGGATACCATTGTAAAACACTTGAAGACTGTTATTCAACCCCGTTTCAAAGATAGACCGGTGGCTGTGCGGTCATCCGCCCCGGAGGAAGACACTGCCAAAGCTTCTTTTGCCGGGCTGCACGAATCCTATATTAACATCAGCGGAATCGATGCGATCCTGGAACATATCCGCAAAGTCTGGTCCTCCCTTTGGTCGGACGCGGCGTTACTGTACCGCCAGGAAATCGGTTTGAGTGTTGAAAAAAGTACAATGGCCGTGGTGATCCAGGCGATTGTACCCGGCGATCGGTCCGGGGTGGTGTTTACTCAGAATCCGAATGATGCCTCCCAGGGCGTGATCGAATCCGTTTACGGGTTAAATCAGGGGCTTGTCGACGGCACGGTTGAGCCGGATCGCTGGATACTGGATAGAAAGACCCATCGGATAATTTCACACACACCGGCGACTCGGCGCTATTGGATGGTTCCGATTGAACAGGGGGTTCAGTTGAGCCCGTTGCCCGAAAAAATGTCTCAGAAGCCGCCGCTGAACGCAGACGAAAACCAGGAAGTATTTGGCTTGGCGCGCCGGGCGGAGGATTTCTTCGGCGCACCCCAGGACGTTGAATGGACATTCAAGGACCGGTCGTTGGTAGTTCTGCAGTCACGACCCATCACCACCCTTTCCACCGGTAAATCCGAAGACAACCGCGGCTGGTATTTGAGTTTGCACCGCAGTTTCGAGAATCTGAAATCGCTGCAGAAAAAAATCGAGCAGGAGCTGATTCCAGGCATGATCGCTGCTGCGGAAGAACTGGCGGTTGTCGATTTGACCCAGTTATCCCATCGATCCCTGGCGGAAGAAATCAAATGTCGCTGGGAAATCAATAACAAATGGGTCAGTACCTATTGGGATGAGTTTATTCCGTTTGCCCATGGTGTGCGATTGTTTGGCCAGATATATAATGATGCCGTCAAGCCCGAAGATCCCTATGAATTTGTCGACCTGCTGACGCAAACGGAAATGGCCAGTCTGGAGCGCAACCGTATGCTGGAGGATCTGGCCGAGCAGATTCGCAGCAATCAACGATTGGCCGAGCAACTTCAGAAAGGCTTTTATACCGAGGCCGACCCCGATTTTTTGACTCAAATTGACACCTTTGTTCTGAAATTTGGTGACCTTTCCTGCGGCGTTACCGGCGGGAGTCAGTGTACTCAGGATTCGGAACCATTAATCAAAATTTTACTTGAAATGGCCAATCATCCTCCGATTCCGAGCGGCCGCCGGAAGCCCGGGAAAGTGGAAATCCTAAAAGAAAATTTTTTATCCTGCTTTACGGGGGATCAACGAACCGAGGCCGTTGAGTTACTCGATTTGGCCCGCACCAGTTACCGATTAAGAGATGATGACAACATTTACCTGGGTCGAATCGAAGCCCAACTATTGGCAGCGATTCGAGAAGCCCGACTGCGAATTGAAAACGCGGAATTAAGGGAATCTGACGCTTTGGCGGCCGGCGAACTAAAAGCGGTGTTAGCCGATCTGGATCACAGGGCAGAAACCCCCACCCCCTACCGTAAGAAGGACGGGGCGAGATTTGATATCAAACCCAGGCAGTTGATCGGCCAGCCGGGGGGGCCGGGTATTGCGAGCGGCAGAGCACGGGTGATTCGGCAACATACCGATCTGTCGGATTTCAAGCACGGAGACGTTCTGATCTGTGATGCGGTGGATCCCAACATGACGTTTGTGGTGCCGCTGGCTTCAGCCGTGGTGGAACGCAGGGGCGGCATGCTGATCCACGGGGCCATCATCGCCCGAGAATACGGGTTGCCGTGTGTAACCGGTATTCCGGACGCCACTGCCCTGATTGAAACCGGAGACAAAATCACCGTGGATGGATATCTGGGGATTGTCACGCTGGGTGGCACCGGCCTCAGTCGGTCAGGAAGGGATGGAGATAAATGATGAGGCTTTAAGAAACTGAATCCGACACACAGAATGAATATCGAGGGGAGTTTCAGAATGGAAGGAAAATTAAGGATCGGTATCAGCAGCTGCCTGCTTGGCAATGAAGTGCGTTGGAATGCCGGTCATAAGCACGATCGATACTTGACCAATACGTTGGGTCAGTTTGTTGAATATGTTCCCGTGTGTCCCGAAGTGGAAGCCGGTTTTGGAGTTCCCAGGGAATCGTTTCGTCTGGTCGGCGATCCTGAAAACCCCCGTCTGATTACTTTCAAGAGTAAAACGGATCACACCGATCAAATGACCCACTGGGCCAAAAAGCGCGCAAAAGAACTCGAAAAAGAAGATCTGTGTGGCTTTATTTTCAAAAGTGATTCTCCCAGCAGCGGCATGATACGGGTAAAAGTGTACAACGAAAAGGGAATGCCGGAAAAGAAAGGCGTGGGCATGTTCGCCCGGGCGTATATGGATCATTTTCCGCTCATACCGGTTGAAGATGACGGGCGACTCCACGATCCGGGAATTCGAGAAAATTTTATCGAGCGTATTTTTACGCTGAAACGTTGGCGGGATACCGTTGGCAAATCGCCAAACCTGGGAAATTTAGTGAATTTTCATTCACGACACAAGCTTTTGATTCTATCACACAGTCAGAAGCATTCCAGGCTGATGGGTAAGCTGGTGGCAGACGGTAAGAAAATGCCCCTAAAAGAACTTTACGACCCGTATGAGCGCTTTCTGTTGGAGGCATTGACGTTAAAAACAACTGCTAAAAAAAACAACAATGTCCTGCAGCATTTGATGGGATATTTCAAGAAACAGCTGACCGCCGATGAAAAGCGGGAGTTGCTGGAGGTGTTCGAACAGTATCGACAGGGGTTTGCACCTCTGATCGTTCCGATGACCCTGATTAATCATTATGTGCGCAAATATGATCAACCGTACCTCAAGATACAGACGTACCTCAACCCGCATCCGATGGAGTTGAAATTGAGAACACACGTATGATTTTGGTTGGTGTGGTGTAGTGAGGAATAATTAAAAAAACGAAATAACAAATCCCAAATAGCAAAATCCAAACAAATAACAATGACCAAAATTCAATATATTTTGGACATTGGGTATTGGAAATTGAGATTTATTTGTATTTTGGTGTTTGTAATTTGGTATTTTTTATTCTCTGTCTTCTTTAGGGAAGGAGAAAGTTTTCACGAATGCGTTTGGATCCCATACTCGTAACCGGTGCCACCGGCTACGTCGGCGGGCGGCTTATTCCGGCCCTGCTTGAGAAGGGGTATCGGGTAAGGGCCATGGGTCGTACCCTGGCAAAAGTGGCCTGCCGCCCCTGGGCTCGTCACGATCAGCTAGAATTGATCCAGGGGGATGTTCTTGACCTTAAATCCCTTGAAAAAGCAGCCTTCGGATGCTGGGCCGCATATTATTTGGTCCATTCCATGATTGCGCAAAAAGAAAAGTTTGTTGAGGCGGATCGAAGGGCCGCCCGTAACATGGTGCAAGCCGCCACTTCGGCGGGACTGGAAAGAATGATATATCTGGGCGGGTTGGCGGAGGCCAAGCAGGGAGCCTTGAGCAAACATCTGCAATCTCGCATCGAGGTGGCGGACATTCTGCAATCCGGTGCAGTTCCCACAACCGATCTGCGTGCGCCCATGATCTTGGGATCGGGCAGTGCCTCTTTTGAAATTCTGCGTTACCTGGTTGAACGTCTGCCGATCATGACCACGCCCCGTTGGGTTCGGTCGTTAAATCAGCCGATTGCCATCCGCAATGTCATCGCCTATCTGATCGGCTGTCTTAAACATGACCAAACCATCGGTGAAACCTACGACATC
>JAHEHB010000281.1 GCA_024644775.1 Deltaproteobacteria bacterium | reverse complement strand
CCACTTCTCGAAAAAGCTCCAGAGAATGTGTCGGCTGCCCGGTTTCGGGATCTCTTACATGAATATGTGCCACAGAAGCCCCAGCCTCATGAGCTCTCACCGCTTCATCGGCAATCTGTTTCGGCGTAATCGGGAGATATGGCGACATGGTCGGGGTGTGAATACCCCCCGTGATTGCCGCTGTTATGATTCGCTTTTCCATCTCAGTTTCTCCTATTGTTAGACTCATTTGTCATACGTTAGCAGTTATTCAGTTGCGCAGCTCGTTTCGCCTCTCGTCTTCCGGTTGCGTTGTGTCATGCGCTGACTGAATCTAGTTTAAGCAAGTGATAATTTATACAATTGGCGACCGGTTTTGTCATAAATATCGATCAGCTTGTTACACATGTTGTTATCAACACTTGATAGGTAAATATCCCAAGCTTGGCACAAGGAAACTATCGTGAAAACTTTTTATTGGCTTTTTGACTTCACCCATAACCGATCTGCGATTCTCGGGATCACCATACGAGCAGCGCAACCGCAACCATTTGACGGTAACCGAAATCTTACCTCTTGCCTAAAAATTCCTCTCCCGTGATAAAAGCTGGTTGACTAAATTCCGGATTCGGGTAGGCATAAAACCCTTTACCGGTTTTGACACCCAGTTCGTTTCGATCCAGCATGGCTTTCAGTGCGTCGGGCGGGCGGTCTTTGGGGTCTTGTGTATCGTCGTAATAGACCATTTCGATGTTGTAAACCACATCGAGTCCGATGCTGTCCATGAGGCCAAAAGGGCCCATGGACATTCCGGTAAAGATCATCCATCCCCGGTCAATATCCCGGAAATCCACGTATCCTTCCGCCCACAAATAGAGAGTTTCTCGTTTGACTGCACGCCAAACCCGATTGAAACAGAAGCCAAGCGTTTCTTTGTTTACGGTTAATGGGACGCAACCGATGGAGCGAATCCATTCCTTTCCGGTCTGCATTGTCTCTTCGGTTGTTTTGCTTCCCCCCATGATATCCACCATATTCAGTCCCATGGCGGGTATATAGAAATGGATATTCAAACACTTCTCACGCCGGTCGGTGGCGCTTTCGATTTTTGAAATGGGTATGGAAGAGCTGTTGGTTGCAAGGATGGCATTCCGAGGAGCCAGCCCATCCAACTGTCCAAACACCGCTCGCTTCAGTTCAAGTTCCTCGGGTATCGCTTCGATGACAAGATCGGCATTTTCAAGAGCTTCTTCCAATTGCCGGCATAATTTGGTTTTTTTTATTCCCTTATCCCACTCTTTAACAGGAATCGTTGGCACTTTTTTGGATTTTTTTATCAAGTCTTTAACATTTTCTAAGCCCTTGTTGAATGCACCTTCATCTCTGTCATAAATGACAACTTCGTAACCAAAACTGGCTGCCAGTGGTCCGATCTGTGTGCCCATGGTGCCGGCGCCAATAATTGCAACCTTCCGGATTTCTTCTTCCATTGGTTCGTTTCTCCTCTTGGTTTCTGATATTGAATACGCTTTCCTCTGTTTCGGGTATTTTCCAAGTGAGAGGATACGATCTTATTTGGTCAGACGGTCCCGCCTTCTTGTATGTGGCACAAGTGAATGAATCCAGTCTAAGTTTTCCTATTACATTGCCACCGCACTGTCAAATATTATCGTTCGAATATGGATGATAAATCCTGTATTTTCAGGGTCCTGTAAATATAGAGTCCTGAAAGCCCGGAATTTTTGTTATCATGCTTGACACCTCTATTTAATTATGTAATGTACTATTATCTTAGCAAATTCCTTCCTTTCCCATACAGCTATTCCCCAAGCTGTGGCAGCGTTCTTTTGAGCTGAGATGTGTTGGTGTCTTTTTCAAGGATGTTAACCCTTTAACGTATGAGGAGGTGTCAACATGAAGAATAGATCCTTAGTTTTTGCAGGAATCGTCGTGGCAGTTGCAATGCTGCTGTCTTTTCAACCGCAATCGGCTCAGGCTCAAAAATTTAAGTTGAAATTCCAAGCCTGCTGGCCCACAGGCTCCAGTCTGTATGGGCATTTTGTAATGCTTGCGGATCGTATCAAGTTGATGTCCGGGGGTCGACTGGAAATTGAGACTCTTCCTGCCGGGGCGATTGTGCCTGCCTTCGAAGTGCTGGATGCCGTGTCAAGAGGCGTTATCGATGGCGGCCATTCTTGGTCGCCGTACTGGGTCGGCAAAAACAAAGCGGCCGTCTTAATGTCCGGTGGACCCGGGGGAACCTTCGGCATGGATTTCAGGGACTATTTTGGCTGGATGTATGAAGGCGGGGGAATCGAGCTCTATCGGGAGCTATACCAAAAGGTACTGAAACTCAATGTGGAACCCATACCCGATATGATGTCCGGCCCCCAGTCGTTTGGATGGTTCAAGAAACCCTTCAAAAACTGGGAAAGCTTTAAGGGGCTAAAGTGCCGACAGACAGGAATCGCCAACGAAATATGGACCAAGGCCGGCATGCGTCCGGTGAATATGCCCGGCGGTGAGATCCTTCCCGCGGCCGAACGCGGTGTCATCGATTGTGCCGAGTGGGTAACCGCCGGAGAGGACATGAAGATGGGCTTCCACGATATCTGGAAGTACTACTACATGCCCGGGATGCATGAAAGTGTGACGGTGGCCGAATTTATCTTCAACGGAGACGTCTGGAAAAAACTTCCGGAAGACCTCAAGGCAATTGTGGAATCAGCCTGCATGGAAACATTCATGCGCTGGGGAGTCTGGTTCGATAAGTTCAATGCAGAGGCCTTAAATGAGCTTAAAGAGAAACACGGGGTTACCATTATGAAGACACCTGACGATATCCTTTACAAGTTCCTGAAAACCTGGGATGAACTGACTATCGAAATATCAAAAGAGAATCCCTTCTTCAAAAAAGTTCTGGAATCACAGAAAGAATACGCCAAACTTGTGGTGCCCGCACGGCGGTTTATGTATCCGAACTATGAATTTGCAGCCGATCATTACTGGCCGCAAAAGTAGGCGGTGGGTGTAAGCTGAACCGATTCAATGGAGGGGCTGGCTACCCGCTGGCTCCTCTTTTTTGAATCGTAATATTTTGAAACAACCTTCCAAAATCCGATCGTCATCAAATCGGATGAGCCGAAAGAATCGGCAAATTTTCCTGGTGGGAGCATCATTATGGAACAACCTCCAAGCACGATGCTGAAGATTATCCGGTTTATCGATAAATATGTCGGTGAGTTGTCGGGCCAGATCTTTTTCGTTCTTATCTTTCCGATGGTTGGCGGATTAACATATGAGGTTGTTGCACGCTACGCATTTAACGCCCCCACCATCTGGGCCTACGATTTGACATACATGCTTTACGGAAGTCACTTTATGCTAGGCGCGGTCTACTGTCTTTACAAGAAAGGACACATCCGCACCGACCTTGTTTACGATTCCCTCCCGGTCCGGTGGCAGGGTAGAATCGATGCATTTTGTTACCTTTTTCTGTTTTTTCCGGGAATGGCCTTTTTTTTGTACTTTGGAGTGATCGAGGCTGCTCATTCGTGGGAAATTTTGGAAAAATCTGAAGCCACCGCCTGGTATCCACCTATTTACCCGTTTAAAACCGTCATACCCGTTGCAGCGTTTCTGCTGATGGTACAAGGGGTCTCCGAGTTCCTGAAGAGTATACACGCGGCAGTTCGAGGAGAGTCGTACACGCGGCAGTTCGAGGAGAGTGGATATGAGCCCTGAATATCTTGGCCTGATTTATATGGGTGCACTGATAACCTGTATCTTTGTCGGTTTCCCCATCGCTTTTACCCTTGTCATCCTGACCGTGGTTTTCGGCTTCATGGGCTTCGGCAAGACGGTCTTTTACCTCATGTTCTTTCAAACGATCGGCATGATGAAAGAAGAAACGCTGGCCGCGGTGCCGTTATTCGTTTTTATGGGACATGTCCTTGAACAAGCGGGATTGATGGAACGTCTCTTCAAGGCATTTCAGTTTATTTTTGCCGGCGTGAGAGGCTCTCTTTTCCTGGGAGTCCTATTTACCGCCACCGTGTTTGCCACCGCTACCGGCATCATCGGTGCTTCTGTTACCGTTATCGGGCTCTTGGCGGCGCCGGCCATGATGAAGAGCCGTTACGACGTGGCCACATCGGCAGGGGTCATCACAGCAGGCGGATGCCTTGGGATCCTGATTCCACCCAGCGTCATGCTGGTGCTTCTGGGACCTGTGGCAGGGGTTTCGGTTGTGCAGCTATTTGCTGCGGCGATTGTTCCCGGCCTCATTCTCTCGGGCCTTTATATAGCCTATACGCTTGCCAAATCATATATCATCCCCGATTTGGGCCCTCCGCTGCCTCTGGAGGAACGACCGACATCATTTAGCCAAATCGTTAAGGAATTTTTTGCAGGGATCGTTCCGTTGGGATGTATTATTTTCGCGTCCCTCGGAAGCATCCTGGCGGGGCTTGCGACACCCACTGAGGCGGCTGCATGTGCAGGAACAGGATCTGTAGTTCTTACGGCTGTTTATGGGCGGCTAAACTGGCGGGTTCTGAAAGCTGCGTCTCTTAAAACCCTCCAGACGTCGGCAATGATCATGTTTCTTGCCGTAGCGGCGAATATGTATGGCGCGGTCTTCGCAAGATTGGGAACAGCCACTTTGATCACAGAAACCATGCTGTCGTTGCAAGTATCCCCAATGACAATGATGATTATCCTGATGGTGGTAATTTTCGTTCTGGGATGGCCCCTGGAATGGCCTGCCATCGTCCTGATATTTGTTCCCATCTTTCTACCCGTTGTGGAAAAACTTGGATTTAACCTGGTCTGGTTCTGCACGCTTGTGGCAGTGAATTTGCAGACAGCCTTTCTATCTCCTCCCGTGGCCATGGCTGCGTACTACCTGAAAGGGGTGGCTCCCGACTGGCCTTTGGGTAAGATCTATCAGGGAATGCTGGAATTTATGATCCTCCAGTGTATCGGCCTTGCGATCGTCCTGTTTTTTCCCGATGTCGTCCTATGGCTGCCCAGGGTGCTATTCGGCGCGAAATAGATACTGATTTTTCCGTCAAAAGGTAAGGTTAATTTTATCGCCTTGTCCTCCTCCCTCAATCCCTCCCGCCCACGCCAGAGGCGGATCTTCGACCGGGGAGGGAAGTTTTAACTCCTCCCCCTTGTCGAAGATCCGCCATTGGCGTGGACGGGGGAGGCTGGGTGGGGGTGAAAAAGAGGTTTAAAAACATCAACCTTTTTTCGGTTATAGTTGCGGATTATTATAATAAATCCAGAAAGTTTCTTTAATTTCCAGTTCTGTTTCTCATTTATAGGCCAATGGAGTTTCATTCAGCATAAAGAGATTCTTGTTTGAGTTAAGAGGTAACAGCCATGCTGAAACCTGGCACTACCTACCAAGAAGTCTATCAGTCTTTTCAGTGGGAAATTCCTGAATTTTACAATATCGGTATCGATATATGTGATAAACATGCCCTGCAAACGCACCGTTTGGCCCTCATCTACGAAAATGAAGAAGGTCGACTAGAAAAATATACCTTCGGGCAAATGAAGAGGCTTTCGAATCAATTCGCCAATGCCCTGAAAGCCAATGAAATAGGACCGGGGGATCGCTTGGGTATCTTTCTTCCACAATGCCCTGAGGCGGCCATCTCGCATATTTCCATATACAAAATCGGAGGCATTGCGATTCCCCTTTTCACCCTTTTCGGTCCTGATGCTTTAGAATTTCGATTGATCGATAGCGAAGCAAAAGGTATCGTCACAGACGGTGCGAATCTACATAAGATCCTGGAAATCAGGGATAAGCTTCCGCATCTGAAAAGGGTGTTCGTTGTACGGGGAAGAAAGAAAGAAAATGTCATCGATTTCTGGGAATCCATTGAAAAGGGTTCCAGCAAATTGGTTCCGGTAAGGACACGGGCAGAGGACCCTGCCCTGCTCATTTATACTTCCGGCACAACAGGTCCTCCCAAAGGGGCTTTTCACGCCCATCGAGTGCTTCTCGGGCATATACCTGGTGTAGAGTTTCCCCACAATTTTTTCCCCAAGGAAGACGATCTTTTTTGGACACCGGCAGATTGGGCTTGGATCGGTGGTCTCATCGATGCGTTGTTTCCAAGCTGGCATCATGGTATTCCGGTTGTGGCGTATCGGGCCAAAAAATTCGACCCCGAATACGCGTTTCATCTTATCGCCAAACATGGGATTCGAAATGCGTTTATACCGCCAACGGCGCTAAAACTCATGCGCCAGGTGAAAAAGCCAGGGGAACGTTACGATTTCAGGATGCGAAGCGTTGCCAGCGGCGGCGAGACCTTAGGTGAGGAACTGCTGGACTGGGGCAATGCCCAATTGGGGGTCGCCATCAATGAATTTTATGGACAAACGGAGGCCAACCTCGTTGTGGGTAATTGTGCCGAAATCATGGATATCAGACCCGGTTCCATGGGACGGACAATCCCCGGCCATGTGGTTGAAATTGTAGATGATAATGGAAACCTTCTCCCTGCAAACACCGTGGGAAACGTGGGCATCAAGTCCCCCGATTCGGTCATGTTTCTGGAATACTGGAAGAATCCTGAGGCGACCCAGAAAAAGTATGTGAACGATTGGTGCATAACAGGCGATCTCGCCACAAAGGATGAAGACGGTTATTTTTGGTTTGTCGGCAGAGAGGATGACATTATCACCAGTTCGGGATACCGGATCGGACCCGGTGAGATTGAAGATTGTCTGATGAAACATCCTTCCGTGGCCTTGGCAGCCGTGGTTGGGAGTCCGGATAAGTTGCGTACAGAAATCGTTAAAGCCTTTGTTGTTCTTCAGCCGGAGGCAACCGCTGATAAGGTACTCGGGGAGGATATTAAAAACTTCGTAAGAAACAGATTAGCCGCTTATGAATATCCCAGGGAAATAGAATTTATTGATGAACTTCCTTTAACGGCCACAGGGAAGATTATTAGAAAAAAACTGAGAGAATTGGAAAAAGAAAAAAGGCTGTCATTTAACCACAAAGACACCAAGACACCAAGATTATAATATCATTTGCCTGGACCAAATTCAATCAACGCAAAACTCAACGCAGCCGAAATACGATTGACGAAACGAGCAGCGCAACCGATAAACTGAGAACGAATAACAGATAAATTAAGTAAGAATATTGGATAGTTATCAATTTAAGGGCTATACTACCGACTTTTTGATGTTCCGGGTTTCTGTTGAAAGGAGTCCTGATGAAACTGGAAGAGATTAAAACGATCACCGTTCTCGGAGCAGGAATTATGGGCCACGGGATTGCCCAGAGTTTTCTTATGGGGGGATATCCTGTACGGTTATACGATAT
>JAHEHB010000280.1 GCA_024644775.1 Deltaproteobacteria bacterium | reverse complement strand
GTCGATACGAATGTGGGGTTACCCCAACTGCATTGGACCTTTACCCCTTCGGAAACCGCGCCTTCAACGGCCCATGAATAGGCTGGAAGCGCTTCATCGGATTCCAACGTGACCATGGTCACTTCTTTTGCGCCAAGCCGTAGCGCCGATTGGGCTGCATCCACCGCTACATTACCGCCGCCAATCACCACCACCCTTTTACCAATGGTCGGCGTTTCGCCCTCCCGAATCTCTTTTAGAAACGGAAGCCCGTGATAGATCCCTCGCGCCCCTTCTCCGTCAATATCTAATGTGGCATACTGCGGACATCCTGTGGCAATAACGATCGCCTGAAATTCCTGTTTTAACGCGTCAAGGCTTTTGTCCGTACCGATTGTTACCCCACATTCTATCTGGACGCCCATGTTTGCCAGTAATCCAAACTCTTTATCCAATACCTCCAAAGGGAGGCGAAATTCCGGAATCGTCCAGCGAAGCATGCCGCCGGGCGCGGTTTCTGATTCAAATAGGGTAACCTGGTGTCCCCTCACCCTTAGATCGTATGAAGCCATCATACCCGCCGGACCGGATCCGATTACCGCCACTTTTTTCCCTGAATCCGCAGCCATCTCCGGCAACCATGAGCCCGCTTCCACATCCTGATCCGCCAGATATCGTTTCAACGACCGGACGGCCACCGCCTGGCCCTCCATCTGTCTTCGATGGCACAACTCCTCACATGGTTGTGAGCAGATTCGGCCAAGGATACCCGGAAAGGGGAGTGTTTCCCTCAGCAATTCCATGCCTTTGGCTTCTTCTCCTCTTGCGATGGTCTGGACATACCCGTGACAGTTCACTCCCAAGGGACACGCTTGTCTGCAAGGCGCCAGTTTCATTCTGAGATTATCTAAAATGCATCGCTCCACGCAAATACCACAGAACGTACATTTATCCTTATCGATGGTAATGTTATCCACAAGACTTTCCAACAGGTTGATTCGCATTGTTTATTCTCCCATTTTTATGATGTCGCGATAGGAGATCTGTATATCCTCCGGGGCGTCACCCTGGGTTAAGATAATGTGTTTTAGCCACTCATCATCATTTCGTTCCAGATAGTCCGTGCGGTGATGCCAAGGTCCCCAGCGGCTTTCCTTCCGTTCCTTGGATGCTAAGGCGCTCATGGTGGCACATTGAATGATGTTTTCCACCTCATAGACCTTGAACAGGTCGTGAATATCTTTGACGCAAACGAGATCTACCAGCTCTTTTCGAAATCGCTCCATCCACCAAAGCGCCCTGTCCAGTTTGTATTCCGCCTTGGGGGGTCTGATATAGTCGTTGATGATCCGTCGAACCTTGAATTCAAATTCTTCGATGGCAATGGGGTTTCCGCTTCTCTCGAATTTGGTATCCTTCGTTTTGATAAATTCCTCCACTTGACGGGTATCGAGTTCCACTGTAGCGGCTCGGGAGGAGAATTCGGAAGCACTTTCCGCAGCGATTTCCCCATATACAAATGCTCCGGAAAGATGGCCTCTGGCCACCAGTGCCGTGTCACCGGCTGCGTAAAGACCGGGGATATTGGTTTCTGCGCGCTCATTGATCCGAACGCCGGTGAGACCGTGTCCGCCGCACAGAAAGCACTCTGTGGGCCACAGTTCGATTTCGCCGGATCGGAAATCCACGTCCCTGCCTTTGAAAAACCGCTCCTGAACCGGTCGTTCGGTGGTAAATAGAATATCTTCGATTTCTTTGATCTTCTCCTCAGGCAAGTGGCTCATTAGGATGCGCATGGGACCGCGTCCATCGTGATGCTCCTGAAGCATGGAGCTGATGGAGGGGTGATCCTTCTCTCGATGTTCGTCAAATGCATTCAACAGGCTCGCCCCCCGGGTTAGGGTGATGTAAAGAAGCGGCGCGTTGATATCTTTTATGATGTAGTAGATTAATGTATATTCGAAGCCGCTTAGCTCAGCACCTGCCTTGTAGGCCAAACAGTATCCGTCTCCGGTATTTCCGGGAAAATCATAGACTCCGTACAAATAACCGTTGTTTGGCAACCCGAAACGTGCCGTTCCTCCGGCAGAGAGAATCACGGATTTTGCGTTGCAAACGAGGATTTCACCGGTGCGAACATTCATTCCGATGGCCCCTGAAATTCTATCGCCATTCTTCAAAAGCTGCATCGCCATGGTTCGGTCCAACACATCAACATCTAAATCTTTAACTCTTTGAGCGAGAATGGCTTTAAGTTCCGGCTCTTTCATGGTCACACAGAACCGTCCCTTCGGATGTACCTGCAGTACTTCATAATCGTTCTTCTCATCTGTCGGAAAACAGACATCCCAAGATTCGAGTTTTTTCAGAAGCTCAAAACTCCGCTCCGCCATTCGGTGGTTTACCGGCTCATCCATGATGCCATGGCAGGCGATACTGTTGGATTCCACATAGAGTTCAGGAGTTGTCAGACCGGGGATTGAAACAATATTGAGCGCATCCATCCCCCTGGCGATGCACCCGGAGTACTTGATGTCGCCCTTTTCGAAAACAACCACCTTTTGTGTCGGGTCAATTTCTTTAGCCCGTACGGCAGCCATGGCGCCGGCGCTCCCTCCGCCGATGATGAGTATGTCGCAGTCGATAACGGGATAGTCATGATTCATTTTATTCACCTCTATTCAAACATCTCAAATTTCCCTGAAAATTTTTCTCTGATCTGAAGTAAAATAACTTTGTCGGTACTCATAGGGTTGATCCTTGTAAGTAAAGGACAGCATTTCGATCAATAGTACGGGCATCCCCGCTCTAATATTGAGATTTTGTGATATTTCGCTGTCGGCCTGAATCGCGTTGAACAGTTCATGGTTATAGATGGTGGGAAATCCGTAGGTTTTCTCCAGTGCCTTGTATAGGGTAATTTTTTCAAACAGATTTCCGGGCAACTCGTTTAGACCGTTAAACATCTTTACCGGCAGATATGAGATATGGTACACTACCGGTTTTTTATCCGTAAGGAAAAGACGTTTGATTTCAAATAGTTCGTGGTTGATAGCGATACCAAGAAACCGGTTCACCGGTTTGAAACATTTAACGGTATTTATTTCCAGAAGTTTCACCTCGACATCTGCCTCGCTTCCGCCGAAGTGCTTCAACAACCGGTAGTACCGAAGGCTTTCCCGGTTTAACGTGGTTCCGGCGACAAACGTGCCTTTACCTTGAACGCGGTACAGGTATCCCTCATGTACGAGGTTTAAAAGCGCCTTTTTCACCGTCCCGATACTCACTCTGTATTCGTCGGCCAGTGCTCTTTCCGGCGGTATGCTATCCCCCGGTTTCCAACGGCGCTTTTCGATATCTTCCTGGATGGTCCGTTGCAGTCGATAATAGATAGGAATGGGGATCCTATCTGTTTTTTTAATCAGGTTTACTTTGTGATGGAGGGTTTTTATCAAATTTTAAGCCCACCTATCTTGTTTAAAGCCAAGCTATCTGGCAATCAAGCCTTTGCTATTTCCAGTATCTCGTCCAAGCTTCGGGCAATCGTTGCGCCGGATGATTCGAGGCTGTGTAATTTTGATTCCGCCGTGGCCAGTCCTCTGGAAATGATGGCACCGGCATGCCCCATTCTTTTTTCGTGGGGTGCGGTGGCTCCGGCAATGTACACGATAATTTTTTTGGGATATCGCGTTTCTTTGATATAATCTGCGGCCGACTCTTCGTCGGTTCCGCCGATTTCGCCGATTAAAACGATCGTTTTTGTCTGATCATCATCTCGAAAAAGCTTAAGGATGTCCACAAAGTCAGCCCCCCTAACAGCGTCTCCGCCGATACCCACACAGGTGGACTGGCCGAGACCTTTGTAGGTCAGATTTGACGAAATTTCATGGATGAGCGTACCGCTGCGTGAAACGATTCCGATATTTCCCTCACTGTAAATAAAACCGGGCATTAATCCAATTTGGCTTTTACCGGGGCTGATGATTCCAATCGTATTGGGTCCGATGATTCGAACGTTCTCCTTTTGGGCGACGCGCCGAATTACAAGGGTATCATGCGTTGGGACAAACTCGGTAATCGTGACGATCAGGGGGATGTGGTTTTCAATGGCTTCTATGGCTGCGGACAATACGCCTGCGGGTGGCACGAGGACCATGGATGCATCCACCCGGAACCGTCGTTTTGCGTCTGCTATCGTATCAAACACCGGTACATCGTGAACCTTTTGGCCCCCTTTACCGGGGGTGACACCGGCAACCACTTTTACGCCGTATTCCAACATTTTTTGGGTGTGAAAAGCGCCCTGTTTTCCCGTGGCCCCTTGTATGACTACCTGTGTATCTTTATCGACCAGAATCGCCACTATGTCGTTTCCTTTTTTTCTCGCATTTGCGCCAGCATCATTTCCACGGCTTCTTCTGTGGTTCCGAATTTGACAATGGAAATATTTCTGGCTTCCAAAAGCTTCCAACCTTGTTCCTGGGAGTATCCTCTCATTTTAACGACAATGGTTTGGGGGGGGGTGAGTTCATCGACAGCGTGTGTGATTCCTTTGGCCATTTGCTCGCAATTGTTGGCTCCGCCGAATACATTGAACAAGACACCCTCCACACCGGGTGTTTTGAGTACGATTTTTAGCGCGGCGGCTGCTTTCTCCGGGCTTGCTCCTCCGCCGAGATCAAGGAAGTTAGCCGGTCGGCCGCCGTGCAAAGAGACCATGTCCATCGAGGACATGGCCAGCCCGGCGCCTGAGCTGATGATTCCGATATTCCCATTGTTCATCGTAATATAAGATACACCCGCTTCCCTGGCTTCTGCTTCCAACGGATCATCAACATTCGTTGAACGTTCAAATGCTCTGATTTCCGGCAATCGAAAGAGCGCGGAATCGTCGATTTCGAATTTTGAATCGGCCGCATATATATTTCCGTCCGAACCGATGATGAGTGGATTTACTTCCACGATAAAGGCTTCGTAACGGTAGTAACAGGATATCAATCTTTGCAGGATTTTCGATAGCTGAACCAGTTCACTGCCTGTAGATCCGGTTTTCGAGACCACGTCCAGCAGGTGATAAAGTTGAACGGTTTTTGTTGGATCCAGCAGCAGTCTGTACACCTGTTCGGGTGTGCTTTGGGCCACCTCCTCTATATCCATCCCCCCCTGGGGCGATACCATGAGCATGGGGGAAGATTCTTCCGGATCCAGTGTAATTCCTGCATAGTATTCTGTTGCTCGATCGATCTTTTTTTCGATGAGCAGTTTTTGAACGGTCTCATCCGATAGAGTCGCCCCCAGGAGATCGACAGCGATTTTTTTCAATTCAGCATCGGTTTCGGCAAACTGGATTCCACCGGCTTTTCCACGTCCACCACTCAGAACTTGGCTTTTTAGAACCACCGGATATCCGATACGATTTGCAACGATTCGGGCCTCTTCGACGCCGGCTGCAACATCCCCTTCGGGAATGGGGATACCCGTTTTTCGGAACAGCTGTTTTCCTTCAAATTCGTATAGTTTCATGGAATTCGTATTTAGTATTTAGTGTTTGGTATTTAGCATTTGCCATTCTCGGTTAAGAAAACAATAATTCGGAAATCGAAATTCGAAAATGGTGACCGCTTTAGTACCTATCTAACAAAATATTTTCGCCACCAAGACACCAAGGCACAAAGTTAATTTATAGTAACCAGTTATTGTTTGTGTCTTAGTGCCTTTGTGGCTATTCTTTCCGGTTTATCCGCTTTAGGTTTCAACTTTGAGCCTGTTTCCCATTTCAAACCCTCTTTTCAGAGCCTTGCGGTTTTTTTCGAGGGTTTTTTCCGGAACATTTCCCTTCAGGGACTGTTCCAAGGATTCAATGGATACCGTATTGGTGATGGCGGATAGCGCGCCGAGCATAATGATATTGGCGAACAGTGCCTGACCCAGCTCCTGTTCGGCAACCTGAGTGGCTTTAACCGGATAGACCTTAGCCAACTGTTCCGGTGTCGAAGCAATGAGGGTGGTGTCGGCAATCACGACGGTATTCTCCGGATCGATGGTATCGACATATTTATCCAACGCCGGCTGAGACATCACCACAAAGGCATTGACATTCAGGGATTTTATATAGTCGATTTCCTTATCGCTGATGACCACTTCGGAACGGCAGGCACCACCTCGTGCCTCCGGACCGTAGCTTTGCGTTTGAGCAACTTCCTTGTCTTCGTAAAGGCCGGCTGCCTGGGCCAACAGGAGTGCCGCTTTTACAACGCCTTGACCACCGAATCCGGCGAACATCACTTCATTTCTCATCTTCGATTTTCTCCACGGAGATGACCATATCCGGGCAGATCATCTCACATAAGAGACATGCCTTGCAGTCCTCACGTCTCGACACCTTTGGAACCAAATATCCCTTTGGGTTTCTTTTGGATGATGCCTCAAGAACCCCTTGTGGACATTGATCGATACACAGGTGACATCCTTTACAATAGCTTTCATCAATACATATTCGATTCAACGCGTCATCTCCTTTCTGCGTGCTGCGGTGACATCATCGAATAGATTCTTTCTGTAAGTTCCGGCTGATCGTGGGCTTCATGGAGCCTTCCGACGATCGTTTTGCCTATCAGCGCTTCCGGAGACATTTTTTCTGCTTTTGCCTTTGTGACAGCGTTTTTTTTAATCATTCGCAACAGATCCGCCGGATTACCAGTGCCGTATACGTATCGTCCCGCCTGTGTGGGGCATTGAGAGATCGCGTCAATGAACGAAAAGCCTTTGTGCTGCATAGCTTCTTTAATTGCCCGCATCAGTCCTTTGGGATGGGCGGTGGTCCATCGTGCCACGTAGGTGGCACCAGAGGCGATGGCCACCGAACAGGAGTCAATGGGCGGTTCCGGGTTGCCGTAAGGAGATGTCTGTGTTTTTGCATCGGAGGGTGTCGTAGGGGCCACCTGGCCGCCTGTCATCCCATAAATGCCGTTGTCAAGCATTATCACCGTGAGATCGATATTTCGTCTGGCAGCGTGCAGAAAATGGTTGCCACCGATTCCCATACAGTCCCCGTCTCCTGTAAAGACCACAACATTGCGCTGGGGGTTTGCGAGTTTTAGACCCGTTGCCATTGCCAGCGCCCTTCCATGTAACGTATGAAGGACATCGGTGTTAATAAATACGGGTGTCCAACTCGAACACCCGATTCCCCCCACCAAAGACAGGTCGTCCATAATATTCAATTCATCGACAACCCTCAAAAAAGCATTCAAGACGGTCCCGTGGCCGCAACCGGGGCAAAATATAAAGGGTAGGGCGCTTTTCCTTAGATATTTTTCTGCAATGGGATGCATGTAGAATTTTCTCCGAAAATTAGTTTTTAGTATTTAGTGTTTGGT
>JAHEHB010000279.1 GCA_024644775.1 Deltaproteobacteria bacterium | reverse complement strand
CACAACATTCCCTGATATGATGTTAAAGCCAAAATGAACAGGGCCTCTGTCATTAAGCCGGTAATGATCAGACCGATTATGGTACACAACAGATCCAGTACATAAGAGATTCTTGGCGGAACCAATTCAAGCACAGAAGTTACTCTTACATGGGACCCGCAGTGAAGCGTGTAGGATGCCCCCAATAGAAAAACACCGGACATTGCATATGAGCTGTACTCCCAAGTGAAGTGCAAGCTCTTTTCAAGTGTAAATCGCCAAAGAATCTCAAGTAACATGAGGGAAACAATGGCGACCAATAGAACGGCCGCCAAGGTTCCAGCTATTTTTGAGAATACTTCTATGAATCTGACTACTCGTAATGCTTGCCGGTTATGATAACGCTTGTTAGGATTAACAGCCATACAAAGCTTTCAGAATGTTTGCGGTTTTTATCGACCTGCTTTATCGAGAAACTCTTTTACAATAGCGTTTGCCTCCGGACCTGCAGTTTTAAGGTAATTGCTCCAAACACGCTCTCCAGCCGCAAGAATTTCTTTCCTCAGTTTTGGATCAGGAACGTTAATCTTCATCCCATTTTTCCCGAGAAGTGCCAAATTTTCGTTATTTAGACTCTCGCTGATCTTCCAAAATTCCGGTTCCAACTCTCCAGCGAGTTTTTCTATGGCTTGCTGATGCCCTGGTGCAAGTTTTTTCCACGCATCTAAGTTTACTGTTACAATACTAAGAGGATTCGCCCAATCGAATCGGCTGTGATAACCGAGAAACTCCCAAAATTTACCATCTACACCGGACATACTTGAGGTCGTAACACCGTTAATCATACCGGTAGCCAGTGCTGGGACAACCTCAGGCCAAGGTAGTTGAATTGGGCTGGCGCCCATCTGATCAAAAAGCCTCACTGCCATCTCGCTCGCCGCACGCATTTTTAGACCCTTAAGATCTGCAACCAAATTTACAGGCTTCTTTGAATACAACCCTTGCCCTTGCCATGGAACCATATACAAGAGCTTTTGATTGTATCTTTCAAAGACCTTGTTCAGATACGGCCGCATCACATCGGCAAGGATTTTTGTCTCTTTATAGCCTAAAGCCAATCCCGGCATCGCTCCTAAACCGGCCATTCGGGCTTCACCAACTTGCCATTCAAGAGAAGTTTCAGCGGCATCAACAATGTGATCCCGAACTCCGGCCATCGTCTCGGGGCCTTTCATTCCAAGTGACCCACTGTCATGAACAGTGATTACAAGTTCTCCGCCGGTAACCTCTTTGGCCTTCTGGGCGAAAGTCCTGAGATTTTTTACATGGAAATTACCCGGTTGAAAAACGGTGGAAAGGTCCCAATCGACAGCCAAAGTCATGGTGGGAATCATTGTGATTGAAGAAAATACGATAGTTAAAAAAATTCTCGTCAAAATCTTTCTAAAATAATCCATTTTGATCCTCCTTTCAGACCATTTTTTGTATGAAGCGCACTCGTGATTTAAAGATCTTTTAGAGCTGATAATGTCGATAAATAGAAAGGAACAATTAATTTATTTGTTACTTGAAAATATTTTTTATCACTTGTCAAGTATTTATTTTCTTTAAAATGGCCCGAAGGCTTTGTATTCAAAAAATCGTGGGAAAAAACAATACCGGATCAGCAATAAACAACTCAAACAATCCAACACCGACAACAGTCAAGACAGTTTATACAATGATCACCTGTTTGTTTTCCTTGTTAAACGGCTGATTCGAGGCACCTATTGACGGCGTTTTGAATCGAAATATCTTCAGATATTTATGGTAAGAAAGAATACTTATTGGCAATAGGATAACCCCCCTTGTGGCCACAATTACGTTAAGAGGGATATATTCCGACAAAATTCCAAAAATAAGGGTGGCTAAGGGAATCGAAATGTTTCCGACAGAAGAGACGAAACCGAATACCCTCCCCATTACAGTGTCATCAAGTTTAGGTAATAGGTAATAGGTAAACGGATAAAGCTTTCAAATCCTGCGAAAAACAGATAAGAGCCTGCGTTGATAACGAAAACAGGCAAATATTCGGCCCAAGCTACCGTAAGCGACAGCTCCTCGCTCCTCGGGCCGGACCAAGGCAACTGACAGACAGCGGTGGATGCAATGGCCATTTGAGGCAAAAAAACGTTACGGGCTAATCATTTTCAATTATATTGTCACATCAAATCATATCCATCGCCTGGTGCGGGATAAAGGGGATGAAGATACGATAGCGAAATCACTTCAATTGATTGCCTGCAGGACTGGCCAGGAATACCATTGACACTAAAATGCAGATGTGTATACTGAAATGAAAAGTTTTAAGGAGAGGGGAATGATATGGGCGATTCCGAAGAGCTCTCCGTACAGCAGAAAGCAAAAAGGGTAAAAAAAGCAATAAAAGTATCAAACATCCTTCGGGAACAAAAGCAATTTCATAAAGGCATCGCAATTTTACGCGAAGTCCTTCAATATCAGACGCAAGTAGATCAGGTCTATTATCGGTTGGGAAATATCTATTACGACAGCGGCGATCTTGATCAGGCCGAAGCCGCCTACAAACGGGCAATCGAGATAAACGCGGAGCATGTTAGCGCCCATCATAATCTGAGCGTCGTCTACAAACGAAAAGGAACCCTATCTAAGTTCGTTGAAATGATTAAAAAATCTAAAAGACTATCCATTAAAAAACCTTTCATGTGACATTAAGTCCAGCATCTGTTTACTAATCACCTATGGATTGTGACAAGATGATAGCGGATGATTGCCTTACGGAATTTTCGATAACCTCATCATCGTGAGATACGCGATAGATAGTCTATTTTCTCTATGCCTGTTGCGCTTTCGTTGAATATCCCGCACGGGCATTCCGTGAAAGGAGGTGAAACGGAATTTTTTATCGATTGTTCAAGCAGATAGAAAATTGCATGAAACACTCTAAACAGCAAAGGAGGTAAGAATGGGCAAGAAAAGAAAAACCAGACAAGGGATTACACGGCGCCGTTTTATTCAGCAAGCAGGCGGCGGTGCAATTGCATTGGGCCTGGCGTCTTCGCCGGTACTCAAAGCCTTCGGAGCCACTGCAAAACAAGACCTGGTGGTTGCTTATGATGCTTCCGACGCCCTCGGGTGGGATCCGATGGCAATGGCCCTTCCGACTCCCGACAAAACGGTCGCATCGTCACTTTATAACGGTCTTCTGAAATGGCCGGATGAAGTTGCCGATCTTACCAAGCTCGAGCCGGATTTGGCCGAAAGCTGGGAAGTGTCTCCCGATGGTATCGAGTGGAAATTTAAACTCAAAGAAGGGGTGAAATGGCATAATGTGTTTGCGGAAGACTTTGGAGAATTTACCGCCAACGATGCAGCCTATTCGCTTACAAGGGCAGCGGATGCAAAACGGTCGGCATTTGCCGGCGATTTTTCCGTGTTTAAGGAATTCAAGGCGGAAGACAAATACACTTTGAAAGTCACGCTTGCGTACCCGATCTCGCCGTCAACGGTCAGGGGGTTGTTGACCGATTATCACGGGGGCCAGATCCTTTGTCAAAAGGCAATCGAAAAATACAAAGATGCCTACCCCCTTCACCCTGTAGGCACAGGTCCATTTAAGTTCAATGCCTATTCGCCCAATGAGAGTTCGACGTGGTTGCCCAATGAGGCTTTTTTCCGCGGCAAACCGAAGCTGAACAGCTACCAGATGCGATACATGGCAGATCTGAGCAGCAGGGAATTGGCTCTTCGAAAAGGGGACGTCCAGTTGATTGAGGGCGTGCGCGAACAGCACTGGTTGGATAAGATGAGAGCGACGAAAGAAACGGAAACAATGGTCTTCGGCCCAGGAGAGTTGGTATTTCTCAGCCTGAATATGACCCGCAAACCTTTCGATGATGTAAGGGTTCGGAAGGCAATCTTTTATGCGATCGATCGCGACAGCCTTATCCAATTCATTGGCAAAGATACAACAGAAAGGGAGGTTTCGGCACTTCAAAAAAATTACCTCGGGGCTTTGCAGGAAGATGAACTTCCCAAGGATCTGCTGTACGAGTATGATCCCGATAAAGCTAAAAAATTGATGGCGGAGGCCGGGTATCCAAAAGGGTTCGATCTCGAAATTGTCGTCACCGAGCGGGCATCCTACAACAGACCGATGGTTGCCGTGCAGGAGATGCTTCGAAAAGTGGGAGTAACACTCAAATTGAACGTAATCACACATCCGGCTTATCATTCCCAGATCCGAAAGGATGTGAATCCGATGGTACTTTATATCTGCACTCGATTCCCCACGGGCGACCAAATGCTGACACAGTTCTTCCACTCCAGATCCACTGTGGGCACACCGACCGGGGTGACCAATTTTTCGCATTATACCGCCATCGACAGCCTGCTGGATACAGCACGGAAAGAAACAGATCCTGATAAGCAGGTAAAATTGTGGAAAGAGGCACAGCTTAAAATACTGGAAGATGCAATGGCATATTCCTTCTATACGCTGAAATTTGCTTTTGCTAAAAAACCATGGCTCGATATCGGATATAACATGAAATCCACCATGCAGTTAGGGGTTCCCATCAGAGAAAAAGCGGAATTTGTAGAACATTAAGGCTTCTTTCGCCGGATTATGTTGCTAAACCGGCATGACAACAAAACGGGAGACACCGGGGTGCACCCGGGTCTCCCGTGACCCCTATCATCTCGGGGGGGGGCGCCGGGGAAGGCAGCCCCGGAATAAAAGACAGGAAAAGATTCACCAGGAGCAATAATATGGTTGGATATATTGTTCGAAAGACGTTAATCGCGATACCGACGATTTTTGTAACGGTGACCATAATTTTTATCATGATGCGTATCATACCGGGTGATCCGGCTACAGCTGCCTTGGGCAATTACGCATCTGAAAGCTCCGTGCGTGCTTTGAAGGAAAGAATGGGGCTGAACAGACCCATTTACGTTCAATATGGAGATTACCTGAAGGGACTTGTACTGGGCGATTTGGGCAAATCCTTTGTGAACGGAAACCCTGTGGCGCCCTTGATACGTAAAGTTTTTCCATTCACAGTCGATCTTGCGCTCAGCGGCATGCTCATCGGTACGATTCTCGGCATACCGATCGGCGTCATTACCGCCATTAAAAGAAACAGCTGGATCGATTATACCGGCCGCACGCTTTCTTTGGCCGGTCTTTCTTTTCCGGAATTTTATTTGGGACTTCTATTCATTCTGGTCTTTGCCGTTTATCTGGATCTATTTCCCTCTATCGGGGGAGGAGAACTAAGCAACATTGTCGATCGGCTGTACCACCTTGTCCTGCCCGCCCTCACGTTGGGGCTCATCATGACCTCATATATTACCCGCATGACTCGGTCGTCGATGTTGGAGGTCATACAGCAGGACTATATTTCAACCGCCAGGGCAAAGGGGATCAGTGAAAATAAGGTCATCATCAAACATGCTTTAAAAAATGCGTTGATTTCGATTATTACCGTTATCGGTCTTTACGTCGGCATTTTGATCGGCGGTTCGGTTATGTCTGAAATTATTTTCAGCAGACCCGGGCTCGGGAAATTGCTGATTGGCGCCATGAAGAACCGCGACTATAATATGATGCAGTCCATTCTGGTGATCATTTCAGGATTCATCATCGTCGTGAATTTGATTACCGACATCGCCTACAGTTTTTGTGATCCGAGAATAAAATACGATTAGAAATGTGAAGGTTCAACATGCCCATTAGAATCACACCCGCTCAACGGATGTGGGGGACATTCAAAAAAAACAGGACGGCTCTTGTCGGCGCCGTAGGTGTCATCATTGTTCTCCTGTTGGCCGTTTTAGGCCCCATCTTTATGCCGTACAATCCTGTCGAACAGCATCTCATGGATCAACTCAAACCGCCGTCAAGCCAATTTCTTTTTGGAACCGACGTGTTCGGGCGAGATGTTCTATCCAGGGTGATCCTGGGAACCCGATACTCATTGATCGTGGGACTGACATCGGTGATGTTCGCAGTGGCCATCGGCGTTCCCACCGGCATAATTGCAGGGTACAAAGGCGGAATCATCGATACGATGATAACTCGAATCGTGGATATCCTGATGTCATTTCCGGTTCTCATACTGGGACTTATGATTCGAGCCGCCATCGGCGGTGGATTTATGGGATTGGTGATGGCGATTGGCATATCCATAACTCCGCGATTTATCCGGTTGGCAAGGGGACCGACGATTTCCATTCGGGAAAAGGAATATATAGAAGCGGCCAAAGCGGTCGGTGTAAACGAGTTTCGACTGATGTTCAGACACATCATGCCCAACGTTATCAGTGACGTTGCCGTCATGTCGACGCTCTGGATTGCGCTTGCCATAAGGCTTGAAGCCAATCTGAGTTTTATCGGCATCGGCATTCCGCCCCCGACCCCTTCCTGGGGGGCGATGATTCGAAGTGGCGTCGATTTTCTGATCAATGCCCCCTGGGTCTCCGTCATACCGGGAATGTTTATTTTATTTACCGTTATGTCCTTCAACATGATCGGGGACGGCATTCGGGACATCATAGACCCGAGGTTGAATTAGCTTTTAATGTAAATAATCAGATGACAAACCTGTTTTTCAGAGGAGATACGGGTTGCCGTTAATCGAGGTAAAAGATCTAAAGATACATTTTCAAACCGATTTTGGCGTGGTGCGCGCTGTTGACGGGGTTAATTTTAAAATAGGGCCTCAAAAGACCCTCGGGATGGTTGGGGAGAGCGGATGTGGAAAATCGGTGACCGCGCGATCCATTATCGGACTCGTCCAGATACCCCCCGGAAAGATCGAGGGAGGGCAAATTCTCTACTATGGAAACGGGGAGGCCATAGACTTGTTGAAGCTCGACCCCAAGGGGCCCCGGATGAGATCCATCAGAGGCAATGAGATTGCCATGATTTTCCAGGAACCGATGACTTCACTGAACCCGGTTTACACCATCGGGAATCAAATTATGGAAGCGATCAAGCTTCACCAGGGGCTCAGCAAAAAGGAAGCACGAAACAAGGCTGTCGAAATGCTGCGCGCTGCAGGAATACCGGCCCCCGAGCAAAGAATCAATGAGTACCCGCACCAGCTCTCCGGCGGCATGCGGCAACGTGCCATGATCGCAATGGCCCTCTCCTGCAATCCCACCCTTCTGATCGCCGATGAGCCTACTACGGCCCTTGATGTAACCATCCAGGCGCAAGTGCTTGGGCTGATGAATCAGCTGCGGAGCGATTTTCAGGCGGCGATTCTCTTCATAACGCACAACCTGGGGGTGATTGCAAAAATGGCCGATGAAATTGCGGTTATGTATCTTGGAAAAATCGTTGAGGGTGCTTCGGTGGAGGCAATTTTTCACAATCCCCTGCATCCATA
>JAHEHB010000001.1 GCA_024644775.1 Deltaproteobacteria bacterium | reverse complement strand
ATACGAACGCCCGTTTCCTGTGCCGGGATGGACATTACCGGGTGTTATGACCGTCGGGGGCGCACAGGTGCTTCTAAAGAGTCAGCGGGTTCGACCTGGAAGCCGGGTTCTTTTAGCCGGTACCGGTCCGCTTCAGTTGGTGGTTGCCAATCAAATGATAGATGCCGGTATGGAGGTTGTGGCAATTGCCGAATCTGCACCCTTTCGCCTTGCCCGGCGTTACGGATTGGGGCTTTTTCGGAAACCAACTCTGTTGAAACAGGGGATAAGCTATCTTCTTCGACTTAAACGCGCCAATGTGCCGATTTTAAGAAACTATGTCTTGCATTCGGTCCAAGGTGAAAAGCAGGTACAACAGGCTGTGCTTTGCAAAGTAGATGTGCAATTTAATCCAATTGCTGATCAAAAACAAACGTTTGAGGTGGATACGGTGTGCATGGGCTACGGGCTGATTCCGAATACCTGGCTCACCCAGATGTTCGCATGCAAGCACCTCTATGATCCGTTCACCAGCGGATGGATTCCCTATTTTGATGAGCGGATGCAAACCGATCGAACCGGTATCTTTGTCGCAGGTGACGGCGCAGGCGTTGCAGGGGTTTTGGTGGCACGCTGCGAAGGAATGATAGCGGGTCTGTATGCCGCCGTTCACGCCGGTATCATTTCAAAGAAACAGGCCGAGCAAAGCGCGTTGATGTCTCGCAAGAAACTGTCTTCGTTACGAAAATTCCGTCACACCATGGATCGGGTATATCCCATCACATCATCTTTCTATGGAAATATTACGGACGATACCCTTGTGTGCCGGTGCGAAGGCGTTACCGCCGGGACGATACGGCAGGCCATTAAAGACGGAACCACAGACTTTAACGATATCAAGAAAAGAACCCGCGCGGGTATGGGGTATTGCCAGGGGACGAATTGTCTGCCGACCATCGCAGCAATTATTGCAAGAGAATTCGGTGTAAAAGAAAAAGATATCGGCTTGATGACCACCCGGCCGCCGGCCAAACCGATACCACTGAGCCTTTTGATGGTGGACTTAGAGGGTGATTAGACGACAAATTGGGGCACCTTACTATCAAGGTAGCGAAAAAAACCGAGGAGATTTCAGAATGAGGATCCCGTTTAACGAAATTCTGTTAAAAACCAAACAAGGTCCAATCGTAGAAGAAAAAACGTTTGATTTATCCATTTTTAAAAAAACCCAGGAACTGCAAAAGAAATTCGATATCAAATACAATCCTGACCACCCGCTGGATATCCATGGCGATCTGGCGGACCGGGTCTACCAGGCCGGAATCGAGCTTTATTTGGATATCGGCACATACTGCACCACCACGCGTCGCGTCATCACGTTCACCAAAGAAGAATTGAACGCGGAAATCGAAGCTTGCCCGGTTGAAATCGAACTTGGCCAGGCAGACGATCAGGTTAAAATGGCCCACCGGGACGTTGAGGGGGCTCAGGAACCCATTGTGGTAGCAGGGGTGCAAACGGCCCCATTCAGTGATGAAGAAATGATGTTTAAAATTTATAAAGGCTGCGCACTCGATCGCTGCGTGGATGGGATATGGGGGGGCATTCTACTTAAAATCGATGGCGCGTACGATGTCATCGCGGGTGCGCCTTCTGAAATTTATCAATACCGAAAAACAGTTGAAATCATGCGAAAAGCCATAGATGCCGCGGGAAGACCCGGTATGATAACCATCAACAATGCGCCGACCAGTGCCGCAACCATCGCCATGTTCGATGAAGAAGTTGGACTTCGTCGCTCTGATTATATGGAATCCACCGGTATGTCCGAACTAAAAGTAGCCTACGATGATTTAAATCGAAGTGCCTATGCCCTGGCCCATGATGTCACGGTCCATGGAACCCACAGTTCCACCATCGGCGGTTTTTCTGCGAATCCGGAAGGCGCCGCGATTACCGCCGTTGCGGGCAGTCTACAGCTCGTCATGGTTCATAAAGCAGAGAGCTTTCGTTGTGGAACCGTCGACTCCAGAATTAAGAGTCGGCTCAGTCGAAGTCAATTGTGGGCCGCCGGCACAGCCATTCAGGCTCTCAGCCGAAATACCCAGCTCATTGTCGATGGGAGCATTGGCGATCATCCGGCAGCCGGCCCGGGCACTAAACAATATTTTTACGAAAGCGCCGCCGGGCACATCGTATCAACCGTTATGGGCGGTCATTCGACGGAGGGTACGCGTAAGTTCGTTGTCGGAAACACCCCGAATTATGGGACGCCTCTGGAATCCCGCTGGATGGGAGAAGTGTGTAAAGCGACTGCAGGGATGGATCGAAAAACAGCCGATGGAATCGTAAAATATCTTTTGGCGAAATATGAAGATAGACTGAAGGATGCCCCGGAGGGCGAGACGTTCGAAAAACTATTTGATCAGAATCAATTGACACCTTTGCCCCATTATCAGAAATTATACGATGAAGTTAAAAGGGAGCTGAGGGAACAAGGCTTAAATTTCAGAGACTAACGGAGGCACGGACTTGGATATCTCAAAATTACCGGATGAGTTGAGGAAACTTCTGCAACAACTCAAAAAAGCAATCATCGACATCGATGAAGGAAGAGCGAAAGAGATTGCCGAGAATATTGTTAGTAAAAATATCGACCCGAATATCGCTATAAAAGTTGCCATCGCCGATGGTGCGGTTGAGGTTGGAGAAAAGTTTGACAGCGGTGAATACTTTCTTCCTCATTTGGTTATGGCCGGGGATCTCATGGATGAAGTGGGAAAGATTCTCGAAAGCAATATACCCAAAGAGGAAATAGGCAAGAAAAAGATTTTTATCATTGGAGCGGTTCAGGGGGATATGCATAGTGTCGGTAAAAACCTGGTGGCAACCATGCTCAGATCCGGCGGTTTTGAAGTTCACGATATGGGCGTCGATGTCACCAGCATGGCATTTATAGATAAAGCAAAAGAGCTTGATGCCGACGTGATTGCACTATCCTCTTTACTCACGACGACCATGCCGTATCAAAAAGAGGTCATCGAAGATTTAAAGGCGATGGGAATTAGAGATCAATTTAAGGTGATGATAGGAGGAGGGCCGGTTACCCGGGAATATGCGGATGAAATCGGTGCGGACGGATACGGTAAAGATGCCATTGAAGCGCGTGAAGAAGCCAAGAAGCTTTTTTCTTAAATGTCACGTGATCTTATTTGTCGAATCGCCGTCTGCCACCATCGCTTGCAGCACCTGCTTTTCGGCGGGACCGGGTACGATACCGGACAATTGGGCTTCCAACACAATGATTCCATTTTGATTTTTATATACTGCCTCGGCTTTTGCGCGTCTCTTCTGATCAATTTCGGTTATCGTAAATTCACAGGTAATGATATCCTTAAAATACACCGGTTTTATAAAAATAAACCGCATCCCGGAAGCCAACCATCCGATCTGCCCGCCGATTTCGGTGACAATGCTTGCGGCTAATAACCCATGGCAAATGCGCCCCTTGAAATTTTTCACCTCAGCAAACTGTTCATTGAAATGAATCGGGTTATAATCGCGGGTAATATCGGCAAATTTAAGTACATCCTGGTCAGTAAAAATACGTGTTACCGTAAACGTATCGCCGACTTTGAGTCCTTCAATAGCCTTTTTTCGAATGGCCGACATGTGGGGTATCCTTAAAATCAGAGAGAATATGAAGGTGATTCATCGGGAATGGGAAATCACCTGATCGGTTTTCGAGTATTTCTCGGAAATGTAATCGTCAGATCCATCGGCATGATCGGTTGATTCGGGGTCTGTAATATCAATCTGACGTTTATTGGCGTGATGATCGGAAGCGGGGTGTGTTTTCCGACTTTTTTCAGAAACGTGTTTACCGTTCTGGAATAGCCTTTTAAAATAAGTAGGTATATTGATTGCCAGAGGCAGAAAGCCAAAGGGGGCCCAACATCTCCTGTGCCAAAATGAATCGACGGCGCGGAACAAGTCCACGGATAAGCTTGTAAGACCGACTCCCAGTGAGGTGTGCTGTGCCAGCAAAGAAGGCAGTTCTGCATAGGAATGAACGCCTTTCAACAGGCTGAATCCCTCCCCCAATACAAAATAACCTAACGCGCAGGGTATGCCGCAGAATATGGCGTTGAATAAGGTCAGCCGATAGGCATTCCCACCCATGCCATGAAGCCTCGCGAAGGTCAGTTGATCGCTGCGGGTAAGAGATCCGCCGATATAGTAGGTATAGAATACATTCAACAGACGACTGACCCCTCGAACCTTGAGCAACCGCCGCAGCCATCGCTGCCGTAGCCAAAATTCTTCCAAACCGGTTGCCCGATCGAATTTATCATGCTCCTCTCTGTGGATAAATCGGCAGAGTTTGAGGATTTGCCTGCCGACAATTCCACTTCTGGCAATGAGATAGTCAAACATCGCGTCGTTAATCTGCAAATGATTCATCGTAGCTAAATGCAATTGCCACCTGTTAACGCTGGTTTTACACCTAATAAAAGTTGAGCGCGGCTTGGTGGGGGTTTGGTTTAGTCGTTAATAACTCTCGTTAATAAATATTAAAGTTTTGAAACAGCTTCTAACGATGGTAAAAATATTACAAAAAGCTTATGGGTTGTCAAATTAAAAAATTGTTAGAGCCAATTTCAAAACGCCCCAGTTTGTCCAATCTCTGTGTCAGACATCCGCCTTGGCGGATTAATCCTCGAAATACTCCATGTATTCCTATGGTTAATCCGCCAAGGCGGACCGCTTCCTTGACCTTAAACAAACTGAAACGTTTTGAAACAGGCTCGTCAGTGTAACGATTCATTATACGACTCGGAGATGAGAGCACCCAGGGTTTTAATTCCCTTTTCGATGCGTTGAGAATAAGGCGCGCCATAGCTCAGTTGAATGTAATTGCTGAATTGCCTGGTATTGGAGCATACGACACCCGGAATAATAGAGATGTGCCGGTCGAGTGCTTTGTGATACACGGCTACGCCATCAACACGGGGGTTCAACTGTATCCATAGGAAGGAGCCGCCCTGGGGAACGGCCAGCCGGGTGTCCGGTGGGAAATACTCTTTGACAGCCAAAGTGGTTCTAATGGCCTGTTTTTTGAGTGCCGTTCTTAAGGATCTCAGATGTCGTTCATAGGTCCCGCTCGCTAAAAATTGCATGACAAGATATTGATTGAGCGTTGAGGTTGAAACGGTGATCCCTCCCTTTAGCCGCTGGATTTTTTCTTTAAACCGTTTTCCCGGAATAATCCAACCGATTCTTAGCCCCGGAGCAAGGGTTTTGGAAAAAGAAGAACAGGTTAAAACCAATTCCTTTTCGTCAAAAGCCTTCAAAGATTTGGGACGCGGTACCTCAAAGTAGAGTTCGGCACTGATGTCATCTTCGATTACGGGGATCTCATATCGATTCAACATTTGAACCAGTTTTCGTTTATTTTCGTCTAACATAATCGCTCCAAGTGGATTATGAAAATTGGGCATGAACAGGCAGGCCTTGATTCTGTTATGTTGAAGGATCTTTTCCAATTCGTCAATATCGACACCATTGCGAGGGTCCGTCGGCACTTCCATGACCAATACACCCAGTTCTTTAAGGAGCTGGAGAAAACTGAAATTGGTGGGTGTTTCAATCGCAATCGTATCTCCCGGCTGGGTGGTTGCCAGAAGCGCCAAAGCGACTGCTTCCGTACAACCGTTGGTTATAATAATATCTTCAGGGGCTATTCCATCTAAGACGCCAAGTGTTCGTAGTGCCAGCTGCCTTCTAAGTTCTAGATCTCCTTCAGACAACGTGTAGGTAATCAGAGACTTTAAATCCCTATGGGAAAGCTCTTTGAGGATTCTTGAAAAATATTTTACCGGAAGAAGTTCAGTATCCATGCCGGTATTTCCCAGAGGCAGAAAGTCGGGGTTGTTGATGGCTGATACTACGGAATTGATCATGGATGAAAGGCTCACTTTCTGTGGGATGGGGGATTGTTTTTTGAATACCGGTGCCTTTAATTGCTGTAAGGCAATGGGATTGACATAATATCCTGATTTGGGTCTTGCCTCGATCAATCCCATGGTTTCCAGTTCCAAATATGTTTTGTATACGGTAGAAATGCTAAGATTCGATTGTTTATGCAGTTTTCGGATGGAAAGGAGCTTTTCCCCTGGTTTAAACGTTCCATCTAAAATTTTGCATTCAATCTCCCCTGCCAATTGTTTATAACGAAAGACTTGTCTCGGCTCGCTTACAAAGCGTTTTTTCCTCTCAATTTTCATCGGTTTCCATCACCGTTTCTATCAAAGGCTTTCCAGCATAGATATAAATTTTACGATCTGAAAACAGACATATAGCGAATCTGTTATGCATATTTTTCTTAAAATCTGTATCTGTTTTTTAATATCACAAACGATAAGGTTACAGCAAATCCGATACGAGAATATCTCTAAGCTTTTATCGTAGCAAGAGAAACGCCCCCTATGCATTCTCAACCCATTATTAAAATGACGTCGATTACAAAGCGTTTTCCGAGGGTGGTTGCAAATGATGCCGTCGATTTTGATCTTTTCCCAGGTGAGATCCATACGCTTCTTGGAGAAAATGGCGCGGGGAAATCAACGCTTATGCATATCCTAGCCGGAGTGGTTCAACCCGATACCGGAAGCATCGAGGTTAGAGAGAAACCGGTTAATATCCACTCGCCATTGGATTCCATAAAACTCGGCATCGGAATGGTATATCAACATTTTGCCCTTGTTCCCAATCTGACGGTTATCGAAAATATTATTCTTGGATTTGAAGAAGGGATGATATTAAACTGGAAGCAGGCGAAAAGCGAATTGAAACAGATTCTCAAAGCGTTTGAACTTTCCCTTCCTTTTAGTGAGAAAATATCGAATCTTTCCGTTGGGGAGCAGCAGCGGGTAGAGATTGTTAAGGCGCTTTTTCATAGGTCTGAAGTCCTGATCCTGGATGAACCAACATCCGTGTTAACCCCTATCGAATCTGAAGATCTCTTTAAAACCATTTCCTCTTTTCGCAAACTGGGAAAGTCGGTGGTGTTCATCACGCATAAGTTGAAGGAAGCGCTCGGCATTTCGGACCGAATCAGTATTCTGAAATCAGGCAGGAAAGTGACTGAATTGTCCGGTGAAGAGTTACGTCGATTGGGGGAGACGGAAAGGTACCAAAAGGTTTTTACCCCAATGTTTGGGAGTAACGATCGACCGATGCGAACTCCCACAAAAAAGACCGTAGAGGCAACGCCCATATTGGAGCTGGATCAGGTTGTTTGTCTGGGAAATCTAGGAGAGCGGCGGTTGAACAACGTTTCTTTTATACTGAGAAAAGGCGAAATTTTTGGCATTGCCGGTGTCGATGGAAACGGCCAAAAAGAACTGGTTGAAGTCATCGCCGGGCAACGGAAGATTTTTTCCGGCAGACTTATTCTGGAAGAAACGGACATCACACATTCGGAAGGCCCCTCAGCAAGAATGGATTTGGGAATATCCTATATTACAGATGACCGAATGCAGGAGGGATGCGCGTTATCCATGAGTGTCGCAGAAAATACCATTCTTCGTCTCTTCGAACGCTCTCCATTTTCTCGATGGAAAATTCTGAATAAGGCGACCATAAAGCGTTATGCAAAAGATTTGATCAGAGAATTCAATATCAAGGTCAGCGGTCCGGATGTTCAGGTGAACACATTGAGTGGCGGGAATATCCAGAAATTACTGCTGGCGAGGGAACTCTCGTATCACCCGTCTGTTTTGGTATGCAATAAACCGACACAAGGACTTGACGCAAAAACCACGCGCGATGTTCAAAAGCGACTTCAACAAGAGAGCGAGCGGGGCGCGGCAATCCTGCTCATTTCTTCGGATTTGGATGAGTTACTGAATTATTCAGACCGTATCGGGGTTCTTTATAATGGAGAACTCCTTGATATCTTGGATGAAAACAATGCACACCATGAAAATATAGGGAAATTGATGCTCGGGATTAGGCAGTGACGCATTTATGAAGCAGATCCGTTACGAAAAGGCAGCACCGGCTGTCCACTCTATTCTATCGATAATACTCGCATTTATTGCAGGGGGAATTATCCTTCTGTTTATTGGAAAAAATCCTTTTTTACTATACGGGCAGCTTTTTATCCAGGGTATTGGAAGTACTCTGGGGGTTGTTGAAACCATTATCAAAATGGCGCCGCTTCTAATTGTATCTGCGGGATTGCTCATCGCTTTTTCCGGAGGACTTTGGAATCTGGGAATTGAAGGGCAATTTCTCATGGGCGCCATGCTAACGGGTTGGCTGGCACCCGCATTGGTTCCTTTCCTGTCTCTCCCTCTATACTTTTTTACCTTAGGGGGTATCGGGTTTATCGGAGGTATGGCCTGGGCGCTCCTTCCCGCAATACTAAAAGCGCGGTACGATCTCAATGAGATTATTATCACTATAATGTTGAACTATGTTGCACTGAACGTCGTCGCATGGCTGGTAAAAGGGCCGATTAATGATCTGTCGGTTGTACCGGCGCAGACAACGCTGATCCCGATGACCCACCGTATGCCGAGTATTCCTTACACCCGAATTCACATCGGATTCATCATCGGTCTAATTGTCATATCAGGCGTTCACTGGATAATCAGGCGGACCACCATGGGATTTCAGCTCCGGGTCCTTTTTGCCAATAAAAAAGCAGCGGTTCACACCGGAATGAATGTGAAAAATATTACCATTTGGGCACTTATGGTGAGCGGTGGTTTTGGAGGGTTGGCTGGAGTCAGTGATGTTTTGGCCATCAAGGGACTTTTTCAGGGTGGATGGAATCCTATGTACGGGATGACCTGCATTCCGCTGGTATTCCTGGCCAGACTCAACGGATGTGCAGTGATTCCTCTTTCTTTTTTCTTTTCATTTCTTGCAGTCGGTGGAGAATTTGTCGCCCGAGATCAAGAAGTCCCCATTTTCTTTGTTCATGTATTGGAGGGATTGATGCTGCTCTTTTTCGCAACCGGCGAGTATATTGAAAAAAGGAGAAAGGGATAACATGTCGAGTTCCTGGTTTCAGGAGGCTTTGATAATAACGGTACTTGCGTCCACTTTGAGGGGCGCCATACCCATGCTGCTGGCTGCTTTGGGCGAAACCTATGGGGAGTCGTCGGGCATCCTGAATCTGGGTATAGAGGGAATGATGGTGGCAGGTGCGTTTTCATCTTTTCTCATGGGGGTCCAGACAAATATCGTACCGTTCGGATTTTTAGCAGCAGCGATTGTCGGTGCTGTTTTGGGGATTATCACCGGCCTTTTTGTCATCAGCCTGCGGTTGAACCAGATTGTTGTGGGACTGGGTATGACCCTATTTGTTAACTCATTCTGCAATTTGCTGCATCGGGTCATCTTCGGAAATCAATTCCCTATCCTCTGGGGGGCAGGACTCACCAGTGAGATTCCGGTTCTATCTAAAATTCCTATTTTCGGGCAGTCGTTTTTCAACCAGCATTGGCTGGTCTATATCACCCTCGCTTTAGTTCCAACATTATATTATCTTTTATTCAAGACACGGCTGGGGCTGAGAATTCGAGCGGTGGGTCAGAAACCCTGGGCAGCGGATGCATCGGGAGTCAACGTCTATCGTATCCGCTATTTTACGATTACACTTGCCGGGATTCTGGCGAGTACAGGGGGTGCCTTTCTCGCCATCGGAGATCTCGCTTTCTTCGTACCCGGTATGGTTCAAGGACGAGGATATATGGCAATTGTTATTGTGATGTTAGGACAATGGAATCCGGTAAGAGTGTTTTTCGGTTCATTGCTGTTCGGGTTTGCCCTGTCTCTTACCAGTGCGTTGCAGGTCGTGGGGGTGAAAGTGGGGCCGGATTTTATTTTGACCATGCCTTATCTGGTGGTGATATTGACGCTGATCGTGGTCGCAAAGTCGACATCGCTGCCCGCTGCCTTGTGTATTCCATATAGAAGAGGAGAGATGTAGGTAACGTGGCTCTGGATTAAAGAAAACTTTGAACCAATCATAAGGAGGGTACAATGAAAATTAGCATTTGTTCGCTGATTATTATCGTATTGGCTGTCGGTTTGTTCACCGGCAATGCAATATCGCAGAATCCGACGCCGAAAATTGTCGGGCTTTGCCTTCCCGAAGCCGGCACTGACAAGGGTTGGAACGAACAGGCAAAAGAGGGGCTTGAAAAAATCGCTGAAAAATATGGATTCAAAATAATACTTGCCGAGGCATTGGGTTATGGGGATATCAAACCGACTTTACGCGACCTGGTGAAAAAGAAATGCGAACTGATTATCACCCATGCGTCAGGTTATCAAACGGTTGCCCCGGAGGTCGCAAAAGAGACCGGCGTAAAGATGACGACGGTTGAAAATCATAAAGATGTAACGCCGGGTTTGATTGGTGATATCGATACGGATCCAGGGCCGGGTGCCTATCTTGCGGGAATCCTGGCCGGTCGAATGACACGTTCAAGTGTTGTTGGAATTGTCGTTTCAGACGAACCACCGACCTGGAACCGAATGAGTGCGGCATTTGCTCAAGGACTTAAATCGACGAACCCCGATGCGAAACTGCTGTACAGCGTCATCGGGGAGGATGCATATGCAGACGCTGCCGGAGCTAAACGCAATACTCAAGATCAAATCGCAGTAGGTGCAGACGTAATTTTCGGTCAAGGCGACGGTGCTTCATTTGGGATGCTTCAGGCATGTTCTATCAAGAAAGCCAGGGATGGCGGCAAAGTATGGTTCATTGACGTAATTGGAAATAAGCGAAGCATTGACCGTGCCGATGTACTCCTTAGCTCTTTATTATTTGATTTTTCAGTAGTTTATGATGAGATCATTCAAAGCATCATCGATGGGACCTTTGGGAAGCAGCATTGGATATCGGTCAGCAACGGCGGCATTCTTCTGCTGAAACCAAACAAGGCTGTTTCCCAAAAGGTAAAAGAGGAAATCGAGACTGCCCGCAGTAAAATACTATCTGGAGACATCAACGTTGTAGATATTGCCGTAGCTTCCGATTTACACAAATATCTTGCAGAAACTTTTCCAAAATGAAATGGTTTTCGGATTTTTTCGGGCATCCTTCGGTAACCGAGCCTAACACCAAGTCTGTTCACGGATGTATAATAAAGATGAAAACAGGATTCCTCTGATAGGTGATCAGATACGGGTTGTTCAGGATTTTTCAACCCGGAACGTTGAACCCCGAACCGTTCAACCCAGGATATGACAAAGGAGGCTGTATGAGTCGAGTCACATTGGTAAAAACAGAAAACCGCAAAGATGGTGTGAAAAAATCTCTAAATGCGCTCGATGTGAATCCCGTCAAAGGCAAATCCGTCCTGATTAAACCGAATTTCAACACTGCGGATACGACTCCCGGTTCGACCCACAACGACACATTGGCTGCATTGATCGATGAGATCTGGGAGATGGGTGCATACTCCATATGTTTAGGAGACAGGAGCTATCCGCCCACCCGATCTGTCATGGAGGACAAGAGAATCTTACCGCTTTTGAATGAGAGAGATGTGGAGGTCATTGATTTCGATGATCTAAATGATGCGGATTGGATCGAATTTAAACCGGCCGATGGTCACTGGCCCAATGGATTTAGAATTGCGCGGCCAGTCATCGAATCAGAGTGTCTGGTTTCAACCGGGTGTTTGAAGACCCACCAGTTTGGGGGTGTATTTACCCTTTCGCTGAAGCTGCATGTAGGGGTTGTTCCCACCGGCCGAAATGGGTATCCTTACATGTCCCAACTGCACGGTTCTCCGCATCAGCGAAAAATGATCGCCGAAATCAATGAGCCCTTTTCACCGGAGCTGGTCGTGATGGATGGAATCGATGTGTTTGTGGATGGAGGTCCTGCAACAGGAAAACGGGTAAAGGGAAATGTGTTTCTTGCTGCCACCGACAGAGTTGCCATCGATGCCGTTGGGGTCGCAGTGCTTAAAGTATTGGGAAGCAATGCAGCCATTATGAATCAGAATATATTCAGCCAGGAACAAATCGTCAGAGCAGTCGATCTTGGCCTGGGGGCATCGTCACCTTCAGAAATTGATTTGACGCCGGTGGATTCTGAAAGCCGGGAATATTATGATCAGGTTCTTCGTATTTTAACGAAAGGCTGATGGGCATCACTCGTTTTTTTCCGGCGGGATCAACAACGATTTTTTGATGATGGCCTTTGTATAGGCACCCATAATATCTCGCCGGGTTAAAACCCCCACCAGTTTTTTCGGCGAATCTGAAGCCACAACCGGCAGCAAGGAGAAATCCCTTACCGATATTTTCCCGAGGGCGTCGTAAAGATTGTCATCGCCGGTTACCGAAACAACTTTAGGGGAGGCAAGTTCCTTTACCACTACTAAATCCTTCAGGCTTTCATCAAATACCGCTTCCCGATAGTCGATATATGAGAGCATCCCTGTCAGATTGCCGTCGGTATCCAAAACCGGAAACGAATTATGTTTGCTTTTCGATACGATGTCAGACAATTTCCCCATGGTCAACGATTCCTGTATGGTGTCAACATTCGGATTCATCACCTCTCTTACCGGGATTGACCTGAGTACATTGACTTCTTTTCCTTCGCGGATATCGATTCCCCGCCGGATGAGTTTTAAGGTATAAATGGACTCTTTCATGAATTGACCCCCCGCCAGGGTACTGATGATACAGGTGGTCATCAGGGGGAGAATAATTTTGTAATCGCCGGTCATTTCAAAGATGATTAACATTGCCGTCAGCGGTCCGTGAGTGGTTCCACTAACCACCGCTGCCATTCCAACAAGACCGTAAGCTCCGGGGGTGGCGGTTACCCCGGGAAAGAGTGTATGAACCCCTAACCCAAAGAGGCTTCCTGCCATTGCCCCTAAGAAGAGCGAGGGCGCAAAAATACCCCCGGATCCACCTGAGCCGATGGTAATGGATGTGGCCAATATTTTACATGGTATCAGGAGCAGCAGCAACCACCAGGAAGCCAATCCCATCAACGATTGATCGATGGCACCATATCCGACACCTAACAATTGAGGGAACAGCAATGCCATCAACCCCAGAACTGCTCCACCTAAAACGGCTTTTAGGTATTCTGGAAATTTGAGGTCGTCAAAAAGATCCTCCGTATAATAGAGCACCTTGGTAAACGTAACGGCAACGATCGCACAAAAAATACCCAACAACAGATAAAGGGGAAATTCCCATACGCTGACTAATTTATGAGCCGGTACAATAAAAGCCGGGAAGTCTCCAAGGAAGTGTCGGGAGATGGCAGTGGCCGTAACGCCTGAGATAATTATGGGGCTGAAAGTGGCCAAACCGAAATCACCCAGAATGACCTCAAGAGCAAACATGGAACCGGCAATGGGCGCGTTGAATGTTGCAGCCACCCCGGCCGCCGCACCACACCCGACTAAAGTTCGCATTCTGTCAGCTGAAATATGGAGAAGCTGCCCGATGCTTGATCCAATAGCAGATCCGATTTGTACAATCGGTCCTTCCCGGCCGACGGAGCCCCCTGTGCTGATGGAAATAGCAGACGCCAGTGATTTGATAACGACGATTCTTTTCCGAATAAAACCATTTCTGAGGGCAACCGCTTCCATTACTTCTGGAACACCGTGACCTTTAGCTTCTCTGGCGCCGAAATAGACAAGGGGTCCGACCACCAATCCGCCTAATGCGGGGATTGCCCACCGGATATATCCTGGAACCGATTTGACAACAAGGAGCAAGCTTTCTGAAGAACCGTAAGCGAGAGATTGGAAAAAATCAATGAGATATCGAAATCCTACCGCTCCAAATCCTCCCGCCAGGCCCACCATTACAGCTAACACCGCCATAATGGTGTGCTCGTTTGTTCCCAACTGCCGAATAACGGAAGCTTTCTGTGAAGAATGCAATTTCATTTTAAGAAAGTCCTTATAACACAAAAGTAAGGGTGCGCCAAACATAACAAAGGATCATCTAAGAAATTGATAGATTGGAAAATTGAAAGCGTACAATCATCTATTGTGTTTTACCTTGCTTTACCGTACATAATTTAAATGAGAGCAATATTTCCATAGAAACAGGCTCACAAGAAGGAGTTTACTATATGCAGGTCGTATTACTGATTGTTTTTTTTATAGCACTTCTCATCGCTCTTCCCTTTATGATGAATAAACGTGCCATTCGGCAGGTCATAAAGCGCTTTAGAGATCGTCAAGCGCTGGATCCAAGTACAGCGAAAACCGTCGACGAGTTGGGATTGACGCCGCCATCATTTCGAGAACGTTTAATGCGGTTTCGTGATTATAAGCCGGCTGCGCTGAATGGATTGGTTCGGATCGGTATCGTTCAGGTAACCGAAGATGGCCGGTTTTATCTTTCTGAAGAAAAACTCGGAAATACCAGGATTGCGGATTTTTAAATCAAGCCCTCAAATCAATTTCAAAAACAGATTCCGATTAAACCCATTTTGAATTGATGATTGAAAGCACTCGGCTCAATCGATTACCTGGGCGATTGCATCGAGTACCTGTCGGTGCAAATGACCATTTGTAGCAACAATACCGTTGTTGTTTTGCAGTTTTCTTCCTGCCGAAAAATCTAAAGAATTCCCTCGAAAGTCTGTGACTTTCCCACCTGCTTCCTCAACGACAATGAAACCGGCTGCATGATCCCAAATTTTTTCCTGATACTCTTTTTTTCTTGGTAACCGAAGATATATGGAAGCGTCACCCCGTGCAATGGCAGTATACTTTGCCTGGCTATCCATTCTTAACGGGGGGCGTGTCATACCCAGTGATGATGATATCTTTTGGTGGGTTTCATGGGATGCATGGGCGCTTTCAAACGATTCGCAGAATTTTGCGTCTGCCGTATCCACAATGGAATCAACGGAAATCGATTGATCCGATTTTCGTTCGAAAGATCGCATCCATGCACCGCTCTCTTTTACCGCGTAAACGATGCAGCCGATTTCATCATTCGGCTTCTCAAGTGAGATCGGAAGATTCGGACAGCCGAGAACACCGAGTACGACGTTTCCCTGTTCCACCAGTCCCAAAGCAACTGCATACTGATCACCGCGGAGAAATCCCTTGGTTCCGTCAATGGGGTCGAGTATCCAAAATCGACCCCTGTAATCCGTTTCACGGGCGGCGTAATCGATGGCTGAGACGACTTGATTTGAAGTTGCGGTTTTTGCAGTATGTTTGACAAGTTCCAACACGCGCTGTTGGAGATCTAAATCCTTTCGAAGAACGTCGGCCGTTTCTTCACCCACAATCGGATCGCCAGGGAATGCGTCCATCAACACCATATTAATAATGGCCTGGCTGCTGAAATCTGCAATAGTAACCGGAGACTGATCCTTCTTTTCAATCGCCGTAATTTCCTGGGGTCGTCTTTTTACTCGTTGACACAGTGTAATTGCTTTACTAACCGCTGTTAAAGCAACGTTCAGCTCGTCCTCATACCGCATAAAAGGATCTCCTCTCATAATGGTTTATAATTTACACAAGCTTTGCACCCCCAGTTTTACTCGAGTGCCTTGCATGACAAATAACGTTACACATAGCATAAAAAAAACCTGTAACAAGGTCAAACCGGTTCTTAAACAACCTTGAAGCGCCAGAAGGAATCAGCTGGTTGACTTTATGTGCGTTAACCCACTATATTGTGGGTCAAAGCCGGTTAATCAAGTTTTTATTTCTGATGTATAGAAAACAGCGAATAATGTGTAGGGAGGTGCGATTGTGAAAATATTCATTGATAGTGCCGATTTGGATGAAATTCAACAAGGCTATGATTGGGGAGTGGTCGACGGGGTTACCACCAATCCGAGTCTTTTGAAAAAAGCCGTTGAAAAGCGGGTGGGTGCCGGTGAGAAAGTGGATTTAAAACAATATATTACTCGGATTTTGGAAATTGCAAAGGAAACACCCGTCAGCTTAGAAGTTACCGAATTTACCGCAGAAAAAATGATCGAACAAGGAAAGCGACTTTACGAATTGTTTAACCCTGTAGCCGGAAACGTATACATCAAGATTCCCGTAAATCCTGCCTTTAAAAAAGCGGATGCGACGCAGTTTGACGGCATCCAGGCGATTCGGGAGCTGACCGCGTCGGGGATACCGATAAATTGTACACTTGTTTTTACCCCCGAACAGGCTTTTTTGGCGGCAAAAGCAGGGGCTAAATTTCTAAGCCCTTTTGCCGGAAGAGTTGATGACGATTTGCGAAAGAAAGCCGAGATGCAATTTGATAAGACTGATTATTATCCCGCCGTTGGTATGGAAATGAACGGTCGGCTCCTTGAAGACAACGGTATCGTCTCCGGAATTGAATTGGTGGAGCAATGTGTGCAGATTGTCGAGCACTATCGGTTTGAATCAGAGGTACTTGCGGCATCGCTTAGAAATTCCCAGCAAGTAAGAGAGGCCGCACTGGTGGGCGCCCACATCGCAACGCTGCCCATCGGCGTTATAGAAGATATGCTCAGGCATCATAAAACGTACGAAGGAATGGAATTGTTTACGGCTGATATTGTGCCGGAATATGCAGCACTTGAGTAATAACAGCGACAAGTTATGAGACGTGTCTAACCTCTTTATAGGAAAAAACGAGAGATGCTAGAATTTAACCAGGAACACATCGATATGCTCTCGGTCATCGTCGGTTCGGATCGCTTTTCTGTTGGTGAATCCAATCGTAACCTTCACTGCAAAGATATTTCCCCACATCGAGGGACCGTTCCGGCGGGCGTCATCTGGCCGTTGAATACGGAAGAGATATCTAAAATTCTGACGTGGACCTATGCGCAGTCGATTCCGGTTACGCCCTGGGGGGCGGGAACGAGTACCGAAGGAAATCCCATCCCGACAAAGGGTGGGCTGGTAATGGATATGACACAAATGAACCGTGTTCTTGAAATTCGCCCGCAAGATCTGCAGGTGGATCTTCAACCCGGTGTATTGCGTAAGGAACTGAATCGACAGCTCGGACAACACGGTCTGTTCTTTCCACCAGACCCCGGAGCGGATGCGACGATTGGAGGTATGATCGCCAACAACGCTTCCGGTGTTCAAACCGTCAAATACGGTGCCACATCGGATTATGTGATGAAGCTCATCGTGGTTTTACCGGATGGTAAGGTGATTCATACCGGTTGTAAAGCCCATAAGTCATCGTCAGGTTACGGTTTATCACGGCTCTTTGTTGGTTCCGAAGGAACCTTGGGGGTTGTCACCGAGGCGACGCTTCGCATAACCGGCATCCCACAGCATACATTAGCGACGACGATTATTTTCAAGGAACTAAAAGACGCATCTGAAGCCGTTTCGATCTTAATTGGCTCGGGACTAGAACCGGCTGCGCTTGAACTTCTAACACCAGGACTCATCCGTCTGATGAACCATGAAAAAGCGCTGGATCTCCCTGAATTTCCTTCTCTTTTTTGCGAATTTCACGGAATTAGCAAAGCGATGCTGCTGGAAACCGCCGACCTCACCAAAGAGTTATGCGAGGATTGTGGGGCCACAGATTTTAAATTTGGCATAGAGAAAGAGGAGCGGACGGAGCTGTGGCGAGCCAGGCACGACGCTTGGGAAACCATCAATCGATCTCATCCGGGAAAAGAAACCCTCATTGTTGATGCTGCCGTCCCCATTTCCCGTTATCCGGAGATGATTGTATTTGCGCAAAATTTGGTGGAAGAAAAAGAAGTGATCGGATATGTCTTCGGTCACGCCGGGGATGGAAACCTGCATGTCGTCATGGTGGGCGATCCCAATGATGAAAAGCAATGGACGGTGTTAGAAGATATTAATCACCGGATTGTTACCCAGGCAATAAAAATCGGTGGAACCAGCACCGGTGAACACGGGATCGGTATTGGAAAGCGAAAATTTATGTCCCTCGAGCATGGAGAAAGCTATGTGCTCATGCGTCAGATAAAGGAGTTGATGGATCCTAAGGGACTTATGAATCCTGGAAAGATTTTTATATGACCAGTTTGATGAATTCGAAAAAAGCCGAATTCATCAAGTGTTTAGTGTTTCGTATTTAGTATTTTGTTTAAAAAATATGCCGTCATATCAGTTTGTCGGAATCCTGAACACCAAATACAAAACACTCTCGCAAGAAGGTTACTTGCTTGACTTTTTACGAAAGTATCAAGTTTAACACTCACCGATTTCACACGATTGCTTATAAATATGAATCACCGTCGGTATCGCGCTGAAGATCTTATCGGTTTTGCAATCACACTCCTGGTTCACCCGAATGTCGGCTTTTTGGAAAAACAGGCCGCTGCCGCTGCGAAAATTTTGGTAGAAGCGGATCTTCGGGGAGATCCCGACCATGGGATCATCGGCGGAGCTGGGATTGATGACATTTATACGAAGGTAAACGATGACGCGAGGTCTCTTGGTTTTAAACGGGTTTGCACACCGGGATATCTAAGAAGACACGGAAAAAAAGATGATTTTATTTATGACCGTCAAATATACCCCACCATTATTACCGTAGATGCCAATGGGTTGTTGGGCCATTATGTGGCTTCAGAAACGATTCCGGTAGTCGTTCAGAAAGCGAAGCAATTTGGTTATGCAAAGGCATACATACGGAATTCAACTCATTTCGGCAATTGTGGAATCTATTCGGAAATGGTCGCCGAAAACGATCTTGCTGCGAAAGTTACCTCTACGTCTTCTGCTTGGACAAAACCTTTTGTTGAAATGCAAAAACAAGAAACGTAAAATAAGCAGCGGTATGTCGGGGTGAAGAAACGGTTCGGTACAAATCCGATCGGCTGGTCCATTCCTTGCGATGACGGTATCATCACCATCGATATGGCGGCAACCCAGCGTGCTGTCAGCCCCGCCATCGGTGTTGCCAAATTTAATGCCATCACCTTGGGTATGAGCGAGACAGCCGACGGACAATTCCTCATTGGGAAAGGAGATCGAAAAACACCGTTGCGTCGGGTGCATCTTGAGCTATCAAGAATCGACACCGAAGACGACCTCAAGAAAGAATTGGCGAATTTTGGTTATGAAAACTCGTTTCAATTGAATTCGGTTGAAAAGGGGCTTTTAAAGGGACCGGACGGGGAGGACATATACCACCCGCTAGCCTTCGATGATGTGTTCAAAGAACAGTTTTGGATCGCCCCTCTGGGAGGAACCTATTTTGGATATAAAGGGTTTGGGTTAAATATGCTTATAGAGTTGGATAATGTGGTGGGGGGAGGTGCGGAAGGATTTATCCGGAAATTGGATTCCGACGGCAAACCCCGAACGCCGGAGAGGGTATCTCATACCATTGAAGCGTATGCAATCGATGGTCTCAATCCGCTGGCGGAATCGAAAAGAAGGCTGGGAAAAGCCGTTCGGTTGACCCGTGAGTGTGGTAGTGGGTTGACGTTTTTACCGGGAGAAAAAGAGCAGATTTGCCGTAAAGAAAACCTCGAACGCGGCATTCCAATGAGTGTGGAGCAGCTAAGCAAACTTCGCGAGATTGCTGATGAGGTGGGTGTCCTTTTTGATTTGGAACCAATCGTGTGAATTCGTAAAAAGCCGAAATCATCGGGTGTTTCGTATTTAGGATTTAGTTTAGAATATATGGTGGTGTATCGGTTAGTCAGAATACCAAGCACAAAATACTCTCGTAAAAAGGTCACGTTTCTGACCTGCCACGAACTCGTTCAAGAATCTCCGGTAATACGGTACCTGCAGCGCCGTGGTGGGTGGCGTCTGCCAAATGATCATATGGCGTGCGATCGCGATTGATGATCACCAGTTTGGCCCCTTTTTCTTTTGCCACCAGAGGCATCGAGGCTGCCGGCTGCACAACAAGTGACGAACCGATCACTACAAAAAGATCACAATCTGCTGAACGTTGCATGGCTTCGGCGGTTTCCTTTTCGGGCATTGCCTGACCAAACGATATGGTAGCGGGTTTTAGAAGGCCATCGCAACCCTCACAGCGAGGAACACGATCACCATCGGAAATTCTTTGCTGGATCGTGTCTCGGTCATATCGTTTTTTACAGTTGAGGCAGGCAACTGAACGGGCGGTACCATGAAGTTCAATAACACGTTCCGGTGAGCAGCCTGCCATTTGGTGAAGCCCATCGATGTTTTGGGTGATGACGCGATCGAGCTTCTCCATTTGTTCGAGTTCGGCAACAGCCACATGCGCCGGGTTGGGTTGCACCGATTTTATTTTGTGATAAAACTCGGAGGACATCTGCCAATATTTTTCCCGGGCCGTTTCACTGGAAAGAAATCGCTGAAAGGTGAAGTCATCAGGGTCGTATTTAGACCATATTCCACCGGGGCTTCTAAAATCGGGGATACCAGATTCGGTGCTAATACCGGCTCCCGTGAACACAACAATTTGCTGGGAGGCAAAAACCAAATTCACAACGATTTCGACCGGTTCTGTCATAATATTCCCCTCTGTGGGTCAAGTATTGCAGAAAATTATAAAAAACCGTATGCCGGGTGTCAATTAAAACGATTCTAAACAAAGCTCATGTCCGCTATCGATGAAAAAAAACAACTAATCATAGCCCACGAGGAGATGTTTTCCAATAGGCTGGGGATTCAGGTAATCGAAAAACCTCAGCTTAGCATATGGATGATATTAATTCCCGTTATCTTCGTCCACTACTTTTATCGGTATCAGAAATTCAATACCGGTCGAAAAGAATTTGCCGAGCATTACATGAAAGGCATCCGGCGTTCTCTCGAAGCCGCGAGTTCGGCGATAACAACCGGTGAGCCGCCGGATCCGATGACACTGGCTAAAATGTCCGACGTTCCAGAGACCATTTGCGAGCATCAAGCGGATGTTTACACGGTTTTGTTGGACCACTACACTGATTTGCTTCAGGCGGAAGGGGTCGATGCTGAATCACTCATCCGCGCCGTATATAAATCCCGAACAAATTATCTCCTTTATATTAACCGGTTAAGACAGGCTGAAAAGCGTCGAAATTCAGCATTAAAACTGCTGTTAACAGAAACGCTGGAAGGGGTAGACGAAATCGTAGAGAAAATTGAGCGTACTTCAGAAGTCCTTCGGAGAGAAATGGCAGAGACGATTTTTCCTGTCTGATTTTATTCAAGAGAGCCGATTGCGGTAATCTTCGTAGTGAAAACTTCGGACAACCCGTATGTTTCCTTTACGATCCTGTATGGCGATATCGGGGAGACGGACCCCGTTGAAGGTATTATTTTTAACCATGGTGTAATGTGCCATGTCTTGAAACACTAATTTGGTGCCTACTTTCAGTGGTTCGGGAAAAGAATAATCTCCGATTACATCCCCTGCGAGACATGTTAATCCCCCCAATCGATAGGTATACGCCCGCTCTCCCGGTTTATCAGCCCCCTTTATCTCGGGGCGGTAGGGCATTTCCAACACATCGGGCATATGGGCCGCCGCAGAGGTATCTAAAACGGCGATATCCATTTTATTGCGGACAATATCGATTACCGTTGCCACCAAAACACCCGCGTTGAGCGCGATGGCTTCTCCAGGCTCCAGATAAACTTCCAAAGGGTAACGGCTTTGAAATTCGTTAATCAGGTCGCACAACTGATCCACATCATAGTCTTTTCGGGTGATATGATGTCCGCCTCCAAAATTGACCCACTCCATCTGTTCCAAAGTTGGCGCAAATTTTTTAATAAACACATGAAGGGTTCTCTCCAGTGCATCGGCATTGAGCTCACAAAGCGTATGGAAGTGAAGGCCTGTAACGCCTTCTAAATTACCGTCTTTAAACCGATCCCACGTGACGCCTAATCGTGAATACGGCCCACACGGATCATATATGGGTACGCTAACCTCCGAGTGTTCTGGATTGACGCGAATTCCATATTGGATGGTTTTATTCGCACAGTTAATCATGGATCCATAACGATTCCATTGGGAAAAAGAATTGAACACAATATGGCTGCAATAGGAGAGCAGTTCCGAAAATTCGGATTCAAGATATGCGGGTGCACAGATGTGAACCTCTTTTGAGAATTCCTCATATCCCAGCCGCGCCTCGTGAAGAGAGCTGGCTGAAACCCCTGATAGGTACTGCCGGATGAGGGGAAACAGGCTGAACATGGCAAATCCCTTTAGCGCCATGAGAATTTTACATCCGGTGCGTTTTTGAACAGACGCCAGGATTTTTAAATTCTGCTCTAACGCTGTCTCATCGACCACATAACAAGGTGTCGAAATATTGGTTACATCAATTTCCATACGATTAATATCTGTTTTTCAACGGTCGGGACAATGTTATTAAATTTAGCCACAGACCCATACGGGCGTGCACGAGCGCTTCTCCCTGCGGATATTGTAGAGAGAAAGAGCGTCGCCAATCGATCGCTCGGCATTGAAGAAAAGAATGTATCTTGAATAAGTGTACGCGTGAGTCTGTGTGTGTCCGTGGTTAATTGATGAATTTTTCAATCCAGGGTAACCCATAAACAGGCAATTTCTCCATAAACGGTGCAGGGTTGAATTCTTCCACATTGTACACACCGGATGCCTTCCAAGTACCGGCGAGCATAAGCATGGCACCGATCATTGCCGGTACGCCGGTGGTATAGGATACCGCTTGGGCTTTAACTTCTTTGTAGCATTTTTCATGGTCACAAACATTATAGATATAATACTTTTTCGGCTTCCCATCCTTTAGCCCTTCGATCATGCAACCGATACAGGTTTTCCCCTTATAAGTCTCTCCCAGTGAGCCGGGATCCGGCAGCAGCGCTTTTAAGAACTGCAGCGGTACAATCTCCCGCCCTTGAAAGGAAACCGGGTCAATCCGGGTCATGCCCACGTTTTCAAGCACCCTGAGATGCGTAAGATACTCATCCGAAAAGGTCATCCAGAATCGGATCCGTTTGAGGGTCGGCATGTTTTTGACAAGGGACTCCATTTCTTCATGATACATCAGATACATTTCCCTTGGGCCGATTTCCGGAAAGTCAAATGTCTTATGGATGGATAGCGGATCGGTTTCGATCCATTGCCCTTTATTATAGTACTTTCCGCGCTGTGTCACCTCTCGAATGTTAATTTCCGGGTTAAAGTTGGTGGCAAACGGGTGGCCGTGATCCCCTGCATTACAATCCATGATATCAACCTGATGGATTTCGTCAAAATGGGATTTTTGGGCATGGGCGCAAAACACATTGGTTACACCCGGATCAAACCCGCAGCCGAGCAGCGCCATGATCCCACGCTCTTTGAAACGGCCTTGATACTCCCACTGCCATTTATAGCAAAATTTTGCCTCATCCGGCGGCTCATAATTTGCCGTATCCAGGTAATCGACGCCTGTCTCCAGACACGCATCCATTATGGAAAGGTCCTGATAGGGTAGCGCCACGTTGATTATGAGATCCGGCGATACCTTTCGAATGAGCGCAATGAGTTCTTTCGTATCATCTGCATCCACCTGAGCGATTTCGATCGGTCGATGCAGTTTTTTCTGGATTGTTTCACATTTCTTTAGAGTCCGGCTTGCAAGAACGATTTGAGAGAAGACTTCCGGAAGCCGGGCACACTTGTGAGTAACCACGCTGCCGACGCCACCGGCACCGATAATCAATACCTTGTGCATTTTTCCCTCCTTTCGTGTCCGATTTGATCTCTGAAGAAACCACTACACGATATGCGTAAATCGCAATCCCTAGCAGATTTCTTCTCTATGTCTTCGCTTCCACAGACGCTAATTTTCGTTCCATTCGGCCCGGTCCGCTTTTCCGGTAATCGGCTTTAAAATTGACGTTGATACGGTTGCAGTCATTCTTTAGTTCCTGGAAACACCTGTCAATCACAGACATGACCTCCTCCCATTCTCCTTCAATACAGGAGCCCATGGGGTGGAGTTTGTGAGACAGTCCGCTTTCGTTGATGATTTTTATGGCGCGTGCCACATAAGGGCTTAAACTTTCTCCTTTGTCCATCGGGAAAATAGCAAAATCAACAATGACACTCATGGTGAACCCCCCTCATTCCTTCTTTTGAAAATGCATCATATAGTTTACTTGAACGTTTCCCCCAAGTGTGTATTTTCGCGTAAACGGGTTATAATGCAATCCTACCTTATTTTTCAATAAAAGACCGGTTTTTTGTGCCCACTCACACATTTCTGAGGGTTTAATAAATCGTCTGAATGTGTGGGTGCCTCTGGGCACCAGTCTAAGAAGATATTCAGCTCCGATGATGGCAAAAATATATGATTTGATATTCCGGTTTATGGTGGCAAAGAAAAGACTCCCCCCGGGTTTTGTTAGTTTTGAACACGCCATTATCACGGAAGATGGATTCGGCACATGCTCCAACAATTCGAGACACGTTATTACATCAAAGCGATTGGGCTCTTTTTTTGCGAGGGCTTCCGCAGACATCTTTTGATAATTTATATGAAGCCCGCTTTTGCCCCTGTGGTACTTTGCGGCCGATAATGCTGCGTATCCCATATCGATACCGGTAACACTTGCATCGAGATGCGCCATACCTTCAGAGAGAATTCCGCCGCCGCATCCAACATCCAGAACGTCCTTATGAACAATCTCCGCGTGGGATCGAATATAGGTCAATCGAAGATCGTTGATGTCGTGCAATGCCTTAAAATCCCCTTTTGTATCCCACCAATGAAAGGACATCGCTTCGAATTTGGCGATTTCAGCCGGATCGACATTCAGATCTACATTTTCACTTTCGGTTTGGGTCGGCATACTTGACAAAGTCCTCTTCTGTTGTTTATTTTTTTAGAAATGATCTGTTTGTATGTCAATCAGATAATTGCTGTCTGATATCTTTGAATATTTGAAATAAAGGAGCCTTATGCAGTTCCAACGTGTCGCCGGACTCGATTCCACAGCTTGGTCTCCGGGTTTATGGTTTATTTTCCGCGGCGATAAAATGCTCGTAAACACCGTGGGAGATTCCGTTTCGGTTCCGTTTTCAAGCGGTCCGACCGAATATCACCTAAGACCCTATTGGAATATGAGCGTCGGCCTTTTTGGCAATACCCCCTGCTATTCAGCACTGGTGGATGGAGATATGGACGTTCCCGATGGCGCAGAATTTCATGGCTTGCGAGGTCTATTTGGGCAATTGGAAGATAAGATGTTTGGTCTCTCAGGTCGCGCAATGCAACTTGTTAAATGGGATTATGCTCACCAGTTTTGCAGTCAATGCGGAAAGCCGGCCGGCACCCGTAATGAAGAAGGCGCACAGATTTGTCGGCATTGTGGTTATCTATCTTATCCTCGCATTTCACCGGCTGTTATTGTCGCCGTTCTAAAGGAGAACCGAATACTTCTGGGTCACAATAGCCGGTTTCCCAAAAAAAGATACAGTGTCATCGCCGGCTATGTTGAAATGGGAGAAACATTGGAAGAATGCGTGAAAAGAGAGATTTGGGAAGAAGTCAGTATTAAAGTTAAAAATATTCGATACTTTGGCAGCCAGCCCTGGCCGTTTTCAAGTTCTTTGATGATTGCGTTTACGGCAGAGTATGCAGGCGGCGACATATCGGTCGATACTACTGAAATAGCGGATGCCGAATGGTTTGCTGATGATGCGCTTCCTGATATACCGGACAAGGTGAGTATTGCTCGCCAGCTTATCGATTGGTTTGTGGAGACTCAAAGAGGGAAAAAAGGGTAAATGCTCTGTAACACGGCCGCGAGTTTCTTGAAAAGAGATTTTAAGACAATTCATTAACCATTCAATTCTTGCGCAGTCTGCCCCTTGACGCCGAAAGGAAAATACCGCCGCTGCACAGAATGGTAAAAACAAAAAATGCCGTATTCACACTTCGTATAAACTGCGGATAACTCTCGGGGGTAATCTGAACCCTTCCGATAAACAGTGCGAAAATCAATGTCGCAATCCCCATACTGAACATCTGTCCGAGAAGACGCATGGTTGCCACCGAGCCGGCAGCAATACCGTAATACCTTTTCTCCACAGAGCCCATGATTGCATTCATGTTCGGAGACGAGAAAAGTCCAAAACCGAATCCGAGCAGGAGCAAACACGGTATGATGAATTGAATCGATGTGCCGGAACCGAGAGCCGTCAGCAGCAACAAACCGATGGCCGTTATTGCCATGCCCACCGATGCAATGATCCTGGGCTCGATTTTGTCGGATAATCTCCCAGCCAGTGGTGAAAACAGTGCCATCATGACCGGTTGGGATATGAGGATGAGTCCCGCTGTTCTGGGTGTCATTCCCTTTATATATTGAAGATACAGGCTCAACATAAAAGTGACGGCAAAAGTGGCGCTGTAATTTATGAGTGCAGCCAAACATGAGAACGTAAAGACCCGGTTTGCTTGAAAAAGCCTCACTTGGAATACTGGATGTTCAATGGCGGTCTCCCATTTGATAAACACAGCCAGCCCAACAATTCCCAATACAATCAATCCAACACTTAAAACAGACGGTAGACGCGATATGCCGTAGATAATGGCGATGAGTGTAATGCCGTAAATTACAGACCCTCGCACATCGAATGCTTCACCGGCAGCTTCCGCCCATTCTCCTTTTAATTTGTAAATGATTAAAAGAATGATGATGATACAAAACGGAACATTAAAAAGGAAAATGCTTCTCCACGTAAAGTGATGCGTTAACAATCCTCCGAAGAATGGTCCACAGGAAAGGCCCGTATAGACAGCCGCCACATTTATCCCTAAAACGAACCCACGTTCACCGGGTGGAAATACCGAGGTTAAGATTGCCATTCGGGTTCCAAACAGCATGGCACTACCGATTCCTTGAAAAATTCTAAGAATGATAAACATGCTGATTGACACGGCCAGTCCACACAGCAAAGATGAAACCGTAAATAATATCGTACCCCAGAGAAATACCTTCTTTCTTCCGTAAATGTCTCCGAGCCTACCGGCAGGCACCAACGATACCGCTGCGGACAAGAGATAGGCAGTTGCTATCCAACTTAACAACACCGCATCTATTTGAAGATCTTCTTGGATGGACGGGAGGGCAACGTTGATGGAAGATACCATATAAGGCGTGAGAAAGGAACTCGCTGTGGATGTGATCAGGGCTGAAAATTTTAGACCGCTTTTGTCCATTTATTTTCGGCTTTACTCGACGGGATCGTCTGATTCGTCCCCGTAAGGCTCACCACATTCTTTACAGCGGCCATCCGGACCGATGACACCGATACACGCCGGGTCGCTACACAAAATGCGGCGATTCCATTCGTCATCTGCAATGGTCTCCTCTTCTTCGTCTACCGCTGCCGGTTCGGTTTCTTCAACTTCGATTTCCTCTACCTCCACCTCCGTATCCGGTTCAGGCTCTGATGTTTCGGATGAAAATGGACGGTTTTCAAATACATCGCCTTCATAAGGTTTGCCGCATTCTTTACAGCGGCCATCCGGACCGATGACACCGATACACGCCGGGTCGCTGCACAGGGTTCGTTTTTTCCATTCATCATCGATAGAGAATTTTTCTTTTTTCATTTGTAATCCTCAAGCGTTTTATAAAGTGATTCCCTGTATATCCAAAATCTTTTATTAAGTCAAAAATTAGCATCAGGTGTCAACGAATTTCCGGATTTTGCGTTTCTTACACACAAAAATTAATATTGGGTATTGACGGCTTCATTGCCCTTATTGTATAGGTCGACTAACTTTCCTAAATTATCCTGTTCGTATTTCGATTTGAGTTTATGGGGCGGGGGTATTGGATCCCTGTCCTGAAGCAACAACCCAACCAACCGTTTCTAAAGATGAAAGGAGGTCACAATGAGTCGGAAAGTAAACAGCGGAAGCATTCGTTTGGGATATCTGGTTGTCATGATATGCTTAGGTGTCGCACTCGCCTTCACTGCTCTCCAGCCTGGGGCGGCATACGCAAAGAAGATCGTGTGGAAACTTCAGAGTACATGGCCGGCTGCTGATTTCCATCAGAACGACGTTAAGGGATTCGCAGAAAAAGTCACTGCCATGTCCGGAGGACGGCTTCAGATCGATGTCTTACCTGCAGGTGCCATCGTTCCCGCTTTCGAAATCCTTGACGCTGCTCATAAGGGAATCGTAGACGTGGGGAATGCCTGGCCCGGCTACTGGTACGGCAAGAATACGGCTGCCACCCTGTTCGGCAGTATTCCCGGTGGGCCTTTTGGGATGAACAACGAGGACTTTCTTGGATGGGTTTATCTGGGAGGGGGGTTGGATCTCTATAATGAACTTCTCCAGGATAAATTAAAAATGAACGTCGTCGCCTTTCCCATATACGGGGAGACACCGGAACCCCAGGGCTGGTTCACCAAACCCATAAAGAGCGTGGCGGACTTCAAGGGATTGAAGTTTCGGGCCGCCGGTATGTCCGGTGAGGTATTTAAAGCAATGGGTATGTCCGTGGTGACCCTTCCCGGTGGTGAGATCGTGCCGGCTCTCGAAAGGGGCGTTATCGACGCCGCTGAGTACAGCGATCCCAGCTCGGATATGTCAATGGGTTTCCATGATGTAAGGAAGTTTTACCACCTCCCCGGCATCCATCAACCGACGGGTATGATGGAAGTACTCATCAACAAAAAGAAGTGGGATGAACTCACCGACGATCTCAAAATGATCGTAAAGATCTCAGCCATGGCCCAAGCCATGGAATTCAACCTGATGATGGCGGATCAGAACAGCAAAGACCTCAAGACGCTTGTGGAGAAACACAAAGTGACCATCGTTGAAACACCCCGAGAACTCATGCTGGAGGTGTTAAAAGGTTGGGATGTGGTCGCTGAGAAAGAAGCGAAGAAAAACCCCTTCTTTGCCGAGGTATACGAGTCGCAACGGAAGTGGGCGGAAAGAATCGTCCCGTACCGTCGCGTCGCCCATCCACCCTATGATCTGGCTGCCGAGTATTACTGGGGCGAAAAAAATCCCTACAAAATCATGAAGGCAACAAAATAGCAAATGGTTGTCCGATCGTCCCTGGCGTACGGTTCATTCAAGGTGTCGCTGCCGTGTTTCTTTCAAAACATCCTTGATGCCGCTGATCTTGGAGACGGTTTTATGAAATCTCCAAGATCAGCATATTTCCGACATCGGGGTGAACGGCGCCGGAGAAAATCCACGGTATGGGTTTGGGCGGTCAGATCATAGGGTTTATAGGGTTATCGGTTGTCCGTACAAAACGCGTCATTCTCCCTATTCTGAACGATCCGTAAGGGTTTATTAATGAAGCAGACGTGAAAGCAATGGCATTGCCGGAGGATTGATAAATTGAAAGAGATTTTAAAAATCACTCACGTCATAGACAGCATTACCGATTGGGGGGGCAAGGCCATCGCATGGCTGGTTATTCCCTTGATTGGCGCCCTGGTATACGAAGTCTTTGCACGGTATTTTTTCCATGCTCCCACCGTGTGGGCCTATGATGTCACATACATGATATACGGAACAATGTACATGCTGGGAGCCGCTTATACGCTTCTTAAGGGGGGGCATATCCGAACGGATATCCTCTACCGGCTGTGGTCGCCCAGGTGGCAGGGCATCGTCGATGCGAGCCTCTACATTCTCTTTTTCTTCCCCGGCGTTTTTCTGTTTTTTTTGGCCGGCTGGGAGTATGCGGCGCATTCATGGGCGATCAATGAGCAGACTGCGGTGAGCCCCTGGCGACCGATTATCTATCCGTTCAAGACGGTAATCCCGGTCACCCTTGTCCTTTTGCTCATCCAAGGTGTTTCTGAATTACTCAAAAGCATTTATGCTGCAGTGAAGGGAGAGTGGCCATGAGTTCGGAAATTCTGGGACTGATTCAACTCGTCATGCTGCTGGTTGCCATTTTTTTCGGCTTTCCGATTGCCTTTACACTCATTATCTTGGCGATCGTTTTTGGCTACATCGGATTCGGCGGAATGGTCTTTGACCTTATGGTCATTCAGTCTTTCGGCTTCATGCAGGAAGAAGTTCTAGCGGCGGTGCCCCTTTTTGTATTCATGGGGTATATCCTTGAACGTGCCGGGATTATCGAACGTCTTTTCAAGGCGTTTCAGCTCATAATGGGGGGTGTAAAAGGTTCCCTGTATATGGTGGTCCTTATGACGGCCACTGTTTTCGCCACCGCCACAGGCATCATCGGCGCCTGCATTACCGTGATCGGGCTGCTGGCCGTTCCACCCATGATGAAAGCGAATTACAATCAACGGCTGTCTGCCGGAGTGATTACTGCCGGCGGATGTTTGGGCATTCTCATTCCGCCCAGCGTCATGCTGGTTCTTCTGGGGCCGGTCGCCGGTGTTTCCGTAATAAAGCTTTTTGCCGCGGCGCTGGTACCGGGATTGCTACTGTCCGGTATATTTATCACGTATGCGATGTACAAGAGTTATCGCAATCCGGAATTGGGACCACCCCTTCCACTAGAGGAAAGAGCCACTTCCCTGGGGCAAGTTGTAAAGGAGCTGTTTCTCGGCATCATCCCGGCGGCCCTACTCATTTTCGCCGCTCTGGGGAGTATACTTCTGGGTCTAGCCACACCGACAGAAGCAGCCGCTATGGGGGCCATGGGTGCCGTCGTGTTGAGTATCGTATACCGGCGTCTTAACCTTACAAAAGTCAAGGAATCCGCCTATCTGACCTTGCAGACCTCGAGTCTGGTCCTTTTCCTCGGGGTGGCGGCCAACTGCTATGCGTCCGTTTTCGGCCGTCTGGGGACCGGGCTTTGGATCACCGAAAAACTTCTGGGATTGAATCTACCCCCCTTTGCAATGCTGGTTCTTCTCATGGTTTTCATTTTTCTGCTCGGCTGGCCGTTGGAGTGGCCGGCCATCATCCTTATATTCCTGCCGATCTTTCTTCCCATGGTTGAGAAACTTGGCTTCGACATGGTTTGGTTTTGTATCGTTGTATCCATGAATCTGCTAACGGCCTTTCTCTCCCCGCCGGTGGCCATGGCGGCGTATTATCTCAAAGGGGTTGCGCCGGATCTCGACTTGGGAGATATTTACATGGGGATGCTTGATTTTATGTGGCTGCAGTGTTTGGGGCTTATTCTCGTTATGATTTTTCCCCAAATTGCGCTCTGGCTTCCCAACCTTCTCTTCGGCCAATAAATCGATGAGAATGCTGATTAGATTTTTTTTGTGACCCCAACCGGTAATACTTAACGGATAAACCGATGGAGGCGGCCATGGAGGATATTCAAAAGATACTGGTCGTAGGCGCCGGCGTTATGGGACATGGCATTGCCCAGGTCTTTGCTGTAAATTCCCTCGACGTTACGCTGGTAGATCAATCGGATGATCTATTACTGCAAGCACGTAGTTGGGTCGAAGAAAATCTTCAATACATGGTTGAATTGGGTGGGATTGAGGCGATGCAAGTTGGGCCAGCACTCGACCGGATTCAATTTCGTAGGGATCTTGAAGCGGCCGCTCAGGGTGTCGACTATGTACTTGAGGCCGTTTCCGAAAATCTCGAACTAAAAAAGACCGTTTTTCGTCAACTGGATGCTGCTGCTCCTTCAAAGGCGATACTGGCAACCAATACGTCTTCGTTTGATATCAATGAATTTAGCCGTGTCACGAAGCATCCCGAGCGGGTCATCGGAACCCATTGGTTTCACCCACCTCCCATAACGCCCTGTATCGAAATTATTCCCGCTAAAACCACGTCCCGGGAAACCGCTGACCGTACGATTGCATTTATGAAGCATATTGGGAAGTTTCCCACCACTTGCCGGAATGCGCCGGGGTTTGTTGCCAATCGTATTCAGTTTGCCATGGCAGCCGAGGCGCTGACCATTGTTGAGGAAGGGTTGGCCACCCCCCAGGAGGTGGATCGCATCGTAAAATCCTCCTTTGGTTTCAGGTTGGGTGCCTATGGACCTTTTGAAATTGCCGATCAGGCAGGGTTGGATACCTATCAGGCCATTTTTCAATACCTGTACGATAAACTGAACCAAGATCAATTCAAACCATCACGGTTGATCGGTAAATTCATTGATCAGGGGCGTCTCGGCCTAAAGAACCAAAAGGGTTTTTACACTTACGGAGGAGATGCCACCCAAACAATCAAGCGAAATCGAGACCGCAAGCTGTTTGAAAGGCTTCGGCTGTTTCGAGAAGAACAGAAGGCGGAGAAAAAAGAAGGCTGATCGTCTGGTATCGGAACCATAAACAGCGCCGTTTGTTATCTGTCATTGGTTATTTAAAAAATATTGATGACTCAGACTCGCAGCAAGGTTCGCCAATGACAAAAGACCACTAAACCAATGCCATTTAATACAGATAATAACAGGGAGGACGAATCCAGTGAAGCATTTATTCAACCTAGAAGGTAAGGTTACCATCGTCACCGGTGGCAATAGCGGTATTGGTAATGGAATTGCACGGGGGTTGGCGTCGGCCGGAAGCGCCGTTGTTGTTGCCGCACGAAACGAGGCCAAGACCGCTGAGGCGGTAGAAGAGATTAAAGAGACCTTTGGTGTGAAAGCAGTGGGGATTCAGGTGGACGTTCGCCAAGCAAAAAGCATACAAGAGATGGTTCGGCAAGTCGTTGACGCTTTTGGCAAAATCGATATCCTGGTGAACAACGCCGGGGTGAACATTCGAAAGATGCCGCAGGAATTCACGGAGAACGAATGGGATGAAGTTTTGGAAATAAACCTTCGGGGTGCATTTTTGTGTTCACAAACAGTTTATCCGATCATGAAAAACCGCGGCGGTAAAATCATAAACATCGGTTCCATGACATCCATCGTGGGTTCTGCTAAGGCCACGCCGTATGCCTGCAGTAAGGCTGGCATCGTAAAATTAACGAGCAGTCTGGCGATTGCCTGGGCTTCGGATAATATTCAAGTCAATGCGATTCTGCCTGGCTGGATTGATACACCGTTAACGAAAGGTTCTCGAAAGGCCTTTCCTGGTCTGGATGAACATGTCGAAAGCCGCACACCTGCCGGCCGCTGGGGGAATCCGAGTGATTTCGCCGGCCCGGCTGTCTTTCTGGCAAGCAACGCTTCAGATTTTGTCACCGGTGAATCTCTATCCGTGGACGGCGGATATTCCCAGTCCACGTTGATCGTATAGCTTGCCTTGTCATTATCACTTGTCTAAAAAATTGATCTTAGAAAAACGTGTGTATCCAGCAGCAGGTTAGTGATCTTCATACTGGAATGTTTTTTTTATATTTTATAGTAGAATTTATTTCCAACCACCAAGACACGAAGGCACGAAGAAAAAATATAGGCGAGATCCGGGTTAGGAGCACGAATGGAAACATTTAAGATTGCAGGTCTTACCGGCGAGTCGTCATTGCTATTAGGCGAAACACTTCAAAATGTAACGAAGTATGTGCCGACAGAGAGCGCCATCATTATCACAGACACCACCGTATCGAGTGTTTATCATGATTCTTTTCCACCTTGGAAGGTTATTAGAATCGGAACTGGAGAATCCGTAAAAACACTGGATACTCTAAAAACCATTTATGGAGAATTGCTGGCCTTGGAGGTGGACCGGTCTTCTTTTATTGTTGGCATTGGCGGTGGTATTGTGTGTGATATTGCGGGCTTCGTGGCGTCCACCTATATGAGAGGTATTCGATTCGGTTTTGTGGCGACAACGCTACTTTCTCAAGTGGATGCCAGTGTGGGGGGGAAAAACGGGGTTAATCTAAAAGGATATAAAAATATCGTAGGCGTGTTCAATCAACCGGAGTTTGTCATCTGTGACACAACCCTGTTGAAAACTTTGCCGGAAAAAGAAATCCGTTGCGGTTTTGGTGAGATTGTTAAACATGCTGCCCTCGGCGATGCGGATCTCTTTACCTACATTGAAGATAATTATGATAAAGCGCTTTGCCTCGACACCGAAGCAATTGAAAGACTCGTTCGCGATTCCATCGTTCTTAAGTCCTCCATCGTCAATCAGGATGAAACCGAAAAGGGCATACGACGCGTACTCAACCTTGGACATACGTTTGGACATGCATTTGAAAGAATCACCGACATTACGCATGGGGAGGCGATATGCGCCGGTATGGTGGTTGCCGCAAGGCTATCTGAGAAACGGAGGCTCCTGTCAAAAGAAGATGTAAAACGAATCGAAAATCTTCTAAAAAGGCTTAACCTCCCCGTAAACGTTCCTGTCGATAAGGCAGCGGTTATGGATGCATTAAGAAAAGATAAAAAGCGAGGGGGCGATTGGATCCATTTTGTATTGTTGGATGGCATTGGAAATGCGATTGTTGAAAAAATTGCCATGGGAGAATTGGAGTTGGAAGCCATGGATTTGTTGGGGGATGGATAAAAATGATGAACCTTGACAATGCGAAGTTTGCGACTTAGTTTGACTTCGTCACTGCAGAACACTTAATCTGTAAGGGACATAGCTGTAGTTCGTAGAAAAAACCCCAGATTGTGTTATGAGCAGTTTTGTGGAGGATTTTGAGTATGCCGCCTGTGATTTCGGTAGTCGGAAAATCCGGATCCGGAAAAACGACTTTGATAGAGAAGCTGATTCCAGAATTGAAAAAGCGAGGGTATCGGGTCGGCGTAGTCAAGCATGCGCTTCACGGGTTTAATTTCGACATAAAAGGCAAGGACAGCTGGCGACATAAGGAAGCCGGCGCCGACGCGGTTATGGTGGCATCTGCGGGGAAGATTGCCATGGTAAAAGAAAATCCTTGCGATACCCTCGATGGTCTTCAACCCTATTTTCAGGATGTGGATCTCGTTATCACTGAGGGGTATAAAAAGGAAGACAAACCCAAAATTGAAGTGATTCGTAAATTGAGGTCCAGTGAATCCGTTTGCGGACAAAACGATCACCTCATTGCAGTGGTGACCGATACAAGCATTACCGTGAATATTCCGAAATTCAATTTTGATGATGCGGAAAGCCTGGCAGATCTGATCGAAAAGAATTTTCTGAAAACCAACAATATGCCCTCTGATTCGATAAGGGTTTGCAAGCAGTTCTAAGGAGTGGATTTATGAATGAAATTCTAATATTTCTGCTGATCATTGGTGTCTGGTTTCTTTTACAAGCTTACATCCTGCCCAAATTGGGGATTTCTACCTGAGTGCGGGATGCTTGTCAGGTGACAGGAAAAGAGGACAATACCCAAGTGTCTGGTGCGGAAAAAGAATCAGGATGATGAGGATGAGCTCATAAAAATGATGAGATCATGCCAGTGCAAATTGGTTACGCAAACATTTTCCGGTAAACTAAGGGAGGCTTTTGAAAAAAAGGGCAGTCCTCATTGTCTGATAGCCTACCCTTTTTTAAATTGAATTCGCGACCTATACGACAGTGACATTTACTGCGGAAGGACCTTTCTTCCCCTGCTCGATTTCGAAGGTAACCCGATCGCCTTCGTTCAGCGTTCTAAAACCCTCCGTATTGATTCCAGAATGATGAACGAAAACATCCGGGCCATCTTCTTGCTCAATGAAACCATAGCCTTTTCTCTCATTAAACCATTTTACGACGCCATTTGCCATTGTGACACGCTCCTTTCAAAATTGTTACTCATAGTTTCATACCTCAGGATGCCACTCTGACAAATGAAACATCCCCTCAGAACGAAACCACCCCACCAAAAAGGACCTATCCTTAATGATTTACTTTATAATAACTTGTTTTTTATACAAATCAAGTCATATGTGCAATAAATTTATCGTGTAACGAGGCTGTTGCAAAATAAATAGTCGAAGACCAGGAAATACTTGTCATATGTCCTTATTTTGGTAATCTATTTTCATTATTCAATATCGGGTGATTCTGCTTAAATTTGATGAACCCCGACGGGATTCATCAAACAGCAGAACTACACGATCTCTAGAAGAGAGGGTCGGAACAAAAATGCAACGCGCTTTCAGTGGATTGATCTGGATTGGCTTGGCCCCTTTATTCTACGCTGCTATGAGCAGTTCAGCGAAACTGGCGGGTGCCCATCTAAGTATTTGGCAAATAGGTTTGGGTCGATTTGGCATTGGTCTTGTGCTGGTGCCTGTTATGGTCCGAATTTTGGGGCTGAACCTCTGGGGTAAGCAGCGCACCCTTCTCACCCTGCGTGGTGTGTGCGGAGTGGTTGCCTTTTTGCTTTTGGTGGCATCATTTCAAAGGATCCCCCTCTCCGTAGCAATGGTGCTGTTCTACCTTTATCCAGCCTTCACGGCTCTTCTTTCACCTTGGTTAACCGGAGAGCCAACGCACAAAGGGGCTTGGCCGTTTATTATCGGTGCGTTCATCGGTACCACACTCATTCTCTGGCCTGTGGAATCTGGCGAGACGTATCTTGGCTTAGGACATCTCTTTGCTTTAATCGCTTCGGGTTTATGCGCCCTTACGCTGCTTTTGGTTCGTAGATTGGGGAAAGAGAACAATATTTATACCTTGTTTTTTTATCTTTGCCTCACAGGAACCGTAGCCAGTCTCGTGCCGCTCCTTTTGCAGAAGGGCCCACTTGTACCTGCCGGGTCTGATACCTGGATGATGCTGGCCGCAGTGGCTATTTTTTCGATTGGCGCCCAGCTATCAATCAATCAGGCTTTAATTCGTATTCCAGCACCTAAAGTGAGCGTTATGATGACGGCCGAAGTACCACTTGTAGCCTGTTTTGGGGTTATTTACCTGGGGGAACCCTTGGATTGGAGATTGATGACGGGTGCGCTTATGATTTTCAGTTGTGGAATCGGTTTGAATATTCTTCCAACCAAATTGGATCGGACGACGGATAATCCCCGCACCCGAGGGTAGCGGGATTATCCGTCGTCCGATCCAATTTGATGATGTTTATTTAAATATGAAAATTTCAAAACATGTGTTAAAGAATGTTTAAAAAGAATTTTAGAGCCTGTTTCAAAACGTTTCAGTTTGTTCAAGGTCAAGGAAGCGGTCCGCCTTGGCGGATTAACCACAGGAATACATGGAGTATTTCGAGGATTAATCCGCCGGCGGATGTCTGACACAGAGATTGGGCAAACTGGGACGTTTGGGAATTGGCTATTTAGGAAAATTTAATGACAACTCCTACCTATAAATCATGGCCTTTTAAAGAGGCACAAAAGTTAAGGCAGCGTTTTAAACAGGCGCCGAATACTCCCGTAAGGTTTGAGACCGGTTTCGGCCCCAGCGGTATGCCGCATATCGGAACATTTGCGGAAGTAGCCCGGACAACTTGGGTCCGTCATGCGTTTGAATTCTCGACGAAGTGGCCGACACAATTAATTGCCTTTAGCGACGATATGGATGGGTTGAGAAAGGTCCCTCTGAATATGCCCCAACAGGAAATGTTGGCGGACAATTTGGGAAAACCGCTTTGTTATATTCCGGATCCGTTTGGCGAATGTGAGAGTTACAGCGCATATATGAACAATAAATTGAAAGATTTTCTGGATAGCTACCATTTTGATTATACCTTTCAAAGTTCTTATGAAGCGTACACCCAGGGTGATTTTAATGAAGGTTTAGAGATTATTCTAAAAAAAGTAGAAGACGTAAAAGCGATTATCCTTCCAACGATGAGTGAAGAGAAACAGGCAGGCTGGTCTCCGTTTTTCCCAGTGTGTGAAAAATGTGCTCGGATTTATAGTACGCGGGTGATCGGTTATGACTCTAAGGATAATACGATTGATTATACCTGTGATAGAGAAGAAGGACTCGTTAAAAAGTGCGGGCATAGCGGGACGATATCGATATTTAATGGAAACGTCAAAGTGGGTTGGAAAATAGATTGGGCGTTAAGATGGTACGCTTACGATATCGGCTACGAAATGTATGGAAAAGACTTGATCGAATCGGCAAAGCTGTCGGGTAAGATTGTTCGATTGATGGGCAAGCAGCCACCGGCAGGATTTTTCTATGAACTTTTTCTGGATGAAGAAGGACGGAAGATTTCTAAGAGTGTCGGAAAGGGACTAACGATCGATTCTTGGGCAAGCTACGCTCCGTTAGAGTCGCTACTCTACTACATTTTTCAAAACCCCCACCAAGCAAAACGGTTATTTTGGGGAATTGTTCCAAAGTCGGTGGATGATTATCTTTCGGGTCTTAATAATTATGAGACGTTGGATTCAAGGAAACAACCGGATTCGGCCATATGGCATCTTTTTAACAAAGGAACAAATATTCCTTCTTATCGAACTTCAGTAACCTTTTCCCTGATCAATAACCTTATATCTGCTGTGGGAACCGATGACATCGATTTAATTATGGAATACCTTAAGCGATACGACGCTTCGATAGATAAGTTTGCTGCCATTATAGAGGATCTGGTGAAGCGCGCAATGTCCTATTATCGGGGTATTATTTTACCGAATAAGGAGTATCGCACGCCCACTGAAGAAGAAAGAGAAATCCTTAAAAGCCTTTATGATACACTCGTTGCATATGACGGGGATGATGAAAACGGACTTCAAACGATTCCTTTCAATGTCGCGCGTAAATTTGAAGTCTCCCCTAAAAATCTATTCAAAACATTTTATGAGGTTGTTCTGGGTCAAGATCGCGGACCCCGCTTTGGGACATTTATCCGGCTTGTGGGGAAAGAAAAAATGCTCGATTTATTGGAAACTGCGAGTCGCGGCTAAGCGGCGACATTAGAGGGATTCGAGCTCGCCGAGATAACCACTCTAAAAGTGATCGGCCCTTTTGATCTGTTCAACACTCGCAGAAGGGCTCCATTCTGGAAGTATCTTTTTCACTAGTCTGGAATGTGATCCTTTTTTCCACCGTGTTTCCCTTTCATCCGCTGTTTAATCAATAATAAAAGATACGCAACCCAAAAACCACCGTTTCTTTTTCCGATTTTACGCGTCATGTTATTGAAAAATTATAAAAATCATGCGACAGATAACGTTGCTTTTTGTAGACTCAAATTATCAGTTTTATTAACCTAAACTATCAATGGAGGCATTGCGATGGATACAAAGATTATGAGTTTTAGAGTTCCCGGTCTTATTTTTGCGGGTATGGGGGCCATCGAAAAACTGGGAGAAGAGGCAAGGGGCTTGGAAGCAAAACAGGCGCTTTTAGTAACCGATAAAGGCGTAATCGCTTCGGGTGTGGATCAAAAGATCAAGGATCAACTAAAAAATGAGAACATTGGGGTCGATGTATTCGATGGGGTGATATCCGATCCGGATATTGCCTGTGGGGAAGCCTGTGTTGAAATGGCAAAACGGGGTAAATACGACCTTATCGTTGGGTTAGGAGGCGGTAGCTCGATGGATATCGCTTCGGTGGCGTCCGTCATGTGCACGAATCCCGGGACAATCCATGACTTTCTCGGCATCAATTTGGTTAAGAATCCTGGTACCCCCGCTATCCTGATACCAACCACCGCTGGGACCGGTGCTGAGGTAACCCCAAATGCCATACTCACCGATACAGAGGCAAATCTGAAAAAGGCGGTTGTGAGTCCTTATATTCTTCCCCGGCTGGCCATTGTCGATCCGCTTTTAACCGTCTCGATGCCGGACACCGTCACCTCATCCAGCGGTATTGATGCACTGACCCATGCCATCGAATGTTACACATCCAACAAGGCAAACATCCTCTCCGATCTGTTTGCCAAAGAGGCGATTATCATGATTGGTCGGAGTCTTAGAACCGCTGTGGCAGACGGAACGAATCTGGAGGCCCGTTATGATATGGCCATCGGAAGCTTTTATGCCGGCATCGCTATTGCCAACTCGGGAGTGACCGCCGTCCATGCCCTTGCATATCCTTTGGGAGGACAATTCCATGTAGCCCACGGTGTAGCCAATGGATTGCTACTTCCTTATGTAATGGAATTCAATGCCATGGGAAGTATTCCAAGATTCTCTGAAATTGCACGATTGATGGGAGAGAAAGTGGAACATCTGACACCGCTTGAACAGGCCCATCATGCTGCCAAAACAGTAAAATCGCTCTACAAAGATCTTAAGATTCCGCAATCTCTAACAGCGCTCGGGATTCCAAAAGATGCCATTGCGGATATGGCCAAGGCGGCGATGGAAGTCACCCGGCTGATGGGAAACAATCCTCGTTTGATGACCGCTGAGGATGCAGAAACGATTTATGAGAACGCCTTTTAAGGGAATACTTTCTATGGATCCGAATCAAAAGGAGTTTGATCTTTCGAAAAAGGTCGCCATCGTAACTGGAGCCGGAAGAGGGATAGGATATCATATCGCCCTGGCCTTGGCCAAATATGGGGCCGATTTGGCGTTATGCAGCCGAACGATGCCGGAACTCGAAGCGGTTGCCGAAGAGGTCAGACGTATTGGCCGGCGCGTTGTCGTCAAGGAGATGGATATCCAAAAGATTTCTGAAATTCAGGAAACGGTAAAAGAAGCTGTGGACGAATATGGACGTGTTGATATTCTGGTGAACAATGCCGGCATCAATATTCCCCAGTGGGCAATCGATGTCACGGAAGATGCTTGGGATCGCGTAATGGCCACCAATCTTAAGGGGTTGTTTTTTTGTGCCCAGGCCGTGGGTAAGGTGATGATTCGGCAGAAAAAGGGGAAGATCATCAATGTTTCGTCCCAGGCCGGTAGCGTGGGGCTGCTTCAACGGGCTGCCTATTGTTCCAGTAAAGGCGGTGTCAATCAACTGACCCGAGTGCTGGCAATCGAGTGGGCCAAGTACAATATTAACGTCAATGCCGTCGCCCCCACCTTTATCGAGACCCCTTTTACCAAGCCTATGTTCGAAAAGGAAGGCTTCCGTGAATACGTATTGGACAATATTCCCCTGGGCCGAGTGGGTAAACCGCAAGATGTGATTGGAGCGGTGATCTATCTTGCATCCGATGCATCCGATTTGGTAACCGGACACACGCTTTTAATTGATGGCGGCTGGACGGCACAGTGAAGGATCGTGGAATACTGTCCAGCCAAAGAGAAAAAAACTTAAAAAACTGGAGGCTGTAAATGGATCAGAAAAAACCATTTGAAAACCATGTGAAAAGAATGCTGAAAGAAGGAAAAAAAACCGCGGGAGCATGGGCTCAGATCGTGAGTCCGGTATCAGCGGAAATAATGAGTTGGGCCGGATTTGATTGGCTAATCATCGACATGGAACATGGGCCGAATGATATCCCCTCCCTGCTCGCACAGATGCAGGCCATGGAGGGAACCAATACGGTTCCCATCGTTAGAGCTCCCTGGAACGACTTTGTGTTGATCAAACGGATCTTGGATGCGGGTGCATACGGCCTCCTGATTCCTTATGTAAACACAAAAGCAGAAGCCGAAGCTGCTGTAAAGGCTTGTAAGTATCCGCCCGAAGGCATTCGGGGGATCGCCGGCAGTACCAGAGCCGCAAGATTTGGTCAGAATAGTATGGATTATTTTACAAGAGCCAATGATGAGATCCTGATTATCACTCAGGTAGAAACTCGTCAGGCCGTAGACAATATCGATGAAATCCTACAGGTTGATGGACTGGACGGTATCTTTATCGGTCCAATGGACCTTGCGACGTCTTATGGCCACATGTATGATCCGAGCGCTTCTGAGGTGCAATCCGCCATTTCAACAGTTGAGGCCAAAGTCCAACAAACCGATAAGTTTTTAGGTACCATTTCTTTTAATTGGAATCAGGCGAAACAGCTTTTCGATAAAGGTTACCAAATGATCACGCTAATGGCAGACGGCACAGGCTTGGCTGCGCTGGCGGCAGAAAAAGTAGCCGATTTTCGCAAGGCGTTTCCTACCGGCTGAAGATGGACTCGTTTGTTTGAATGTTTAAAACCTGATCCTCTGGGTCAGGTTTATTTTTTCTGCGTCCCCTTAATTTCTAATCCAGGAAATCGGGAAGACGGCAGGTACCGTCATCTTCATCACGGCCCGTATCGGTGGTTTGTTTTTTTTTAATGGTTTCAATCGCCTCTTGAGCCGCTTCCCGGATTTCCTTGTTTGCAGCGTCTGCGGAAACTGATTCCAGTTTTGGGATCATATCATTGTCACCGATTTTACCCAGTATATAGAGGATATCCCCTTTCACGGAATTCTCCGCGGTCTGAAAACGATCCCAGATCGGTGTTGCCGCTTGGGCAGCGAGATCAGCATTTTCTTCAAGAACCGATTCCATTGCCACCATGGCACCCAGCCGCACATGCCATTTGTCACGCACTAAAAGGTCGATAAACGCCGGGAAGATCAGGCCGTGGCGTATCATCATTTTGGCAACCGATTCTGCATCCCCCTCTTTTAGGATACTTTCGAGGGACGAAACGCTGAGCTGGGCCGGGTTGCGATGAATCATCATCTTAACGATATCCGACACCGGTGGGTTTCCGGTCCAGCGATAGTGACCATCGAGCACAGCGGTCGGTACCGACCGAATTCCCTCGGCTTTTGCCAGATCATCAAAAAGAGCGACATCGAAGATGGCAAATCGTATCATTGGATTTTTGATGGCCAAAGGGAGTAGTTTCCGCACCGCCTCAGGACAAAAAGGGCATTCCAAAGCGATATAAAGCGATAGTGTTGCAGGGATGTTGATTTTTTCCAAATCTCGATATTGAGGTATTTCTGATTTGTTGAATAAAGTGAGTGCTTCTAAAAATGGCTCGAGCTCTTTTTGAATCGGTACGGCATGATAGCGTATATTCTCGCCGATTTGAATGGCAGGCAATTTGGCGGCTTCGGCTTTTTCTTCCTGAATGTGAATTTTCGAAGCCAGCCGAGATAGCCGCTCACCGAATCTTTTAAATTCGCCGCTTCGTTTATCCTCCGTTAAAACGAGACGAACAACAATGGTATTGGTTATTTCCTCGTTCCAATTGCGAATGATTGTTTCCTCTTTCAGCCCCATTATTCGCTCATCTTCCCTTAATTTTTATATCATCGAAGAGTTTACACCATCATCCGATTCATCCAGCGTATGATATTTTTTTCCTCTTTTTTTCTTTGCAATGATAAAACATATGGCAAGCGTAAATAACACGGCCATTGGCGGTAGGAGTTCAACCAACAACAAACGCCCTTCCTCCTCAGTTGGAAGCGTCGATTCAATGCGGGTTGTTCTATCCTTCACTTGAATTCTTGATTTCACGGTTATTACGATGGCGCCCATGTAAACAAACACAAATAAGATGGCGAAAATAATTAATCTTTTTTCAAGCTTGCTCATTGCGGTGACTCTCCTATAACTCAGTTTCGATGCGCCATTATCCTGCCATAGTGAAACAGAAATTGGCTGTCAAGCTATCATCACAAATCAAAATTTGACACCACCCGTTACTTTCAGTATGTCGCTGCCGAAGGCATCTCGCTGCCAGGATTTCATTTCTCTGATCTGGGCAAGTTGCACGGAGTTCCTTGGGTTTTTTTGGGAGATGGAAAACATCAATGCTTTGTTGCAAATAATTCCTGGTTCTAGTTTTAGATCCGTAGCCTTTTTGTGTCTCCACGCATTAAGGGCGCGGATGCGTTTTCGCACCTCTGGTGTTTGGTGAGGGGGTGGCGTATGTGGGTATTCTGGAAGTATGGTGGTTGGAAGGGCAAGTGCTCTGGCGATTGCCTCTTTGATGGCATCACCATACATGACAATCTGCTTTCGGCTGAGAATCTTACGTTTTTCCAAAGTCTTTAAGTTAGCGGCTTTCGTTACCGCTATGTTCATGAGTGTCTTGTTTCTTAAAATTTTAAACAGAGGTTTATCTTTGCGTTCCGCAATCTGTTCCCGTAGCTGTAAAAGTGCTTCTAAAATTGCCAAACTTCTCGGATCAAGCCGGCCCGCTCCTTTAAACCTTACAAAAAGCGATCCTGTATTGTTGGATGCGGGCCTTACCTTGCTTAGGTGTCGGCATTCTTCATAAACCCAGGCGAGACGATCTTTTTCTTTTAGTTCATTTTGCAACTGCTTTGCAAGCGGGATCAGATAACGCACATCGGTTATGGCATATGCAATCATTTCTTCCGGCAACGGCCTTTGAGACCAGTCTTTTTTCTGAAATTTCTTATCGAGTCGCACGTTAAAACGATGCCATAAGACGGCTTCTAACCCTGTTTCCCGAATACCCAGGAATCTGCAGGCGAGTTGGGTGTCAAAAAGGTTGCGTATGGATATCTGAAAGTCCCGAAAGAGCGATCGGACGTCATAATCGGCTCCGTGAAAGATTTTCTGAATATTTGATTGTGCAAAAATCGGTTTTAGCGCGGATATATTTTTGATACCCAACGGATCGATCACCACATGCGTTTGTCCTGCAGTTAGCTGAATCAGACAGACTTTTTCTTTATAATGGTACATGGAATCTGCTTCAAGGTCCACTGCCACACAGGTCGTTCTTTCTAGTTCCCGACAGATTTTCTTCAGATCCGATGGTGTATTAATGAATTGATATGTTATACTGCCGTTATGATTCATTTTTTACTTGACCCCAGGGGCCATTTTTTCTAAATAATTTTATTTTCGTCGATTGTGGCTGAGAATCTTGAAAAATCCCAATACAGTGAGAGTTTTAAAATGATAAATATAACATTTCCTGATGAAAGCATAAAGCAATTTTCCGATTCTCCAACGGGTCTGGATGTGGCAAAAAGCATATCGGATGGTTTTACGCGAAAATGCGTTGCCATGGAGCTGGATGATACGCTTGTGGACTTAAACGTACCAATTTATCGCGATGCTCGTGTGCGGTATCTTACAACCAGTGATTCCGAGGCATTGAATATCATGCGACACAGCGCAGCACATGTGATGGCGCAGGCGATTCTTCGTTTATACAAAGATGCAAAGCTTACCATCGGTCCCATCATTGAGGACGGCTTCTATTACGACATCGACATGGAACCCATATCAGAAGATGATTTTCCTAAGATCGAAGCGGAGATCCAAAAAATCATCAAGGAAAAGTTTCCCTTCGAGCGTAAGGAGGTTTCAAAGGCGAAAGCCATGGAATTCTACAAGGATGAGCCATACAAACTCGAACTCATCGCAGATCTGGAAGAAGGTTCTATCTCTTTTTATGAAGATGGTGAATTCACCGATTTATGTCGGGGTCCTCACGTTCCCCATACGGGGTTTGTCAAGGCCATTAAGTTAACGAAAGTCTCCGGAGCCTACTGGCGTGCAGACCAGAACAATCCGCAACTTCAGCGAATTTATGGAACGGCGTTTTTCAGTAAAAAAGAATTGGATGAATATTTATATGTTCAAGAAGAAGCAAAACGGCGGAATCACCGCAAAATTGGTGAGGCAATGGAGCTGTTCAGCTTTCATGACGAAGCGCCGGGGATGCCGTTTATCCATCCCAAAGGAATGGTTGTGTGGAACACATTGCTGGACTACTGGCGTGAAGAACATCGAACCGCCGGTTACGTGGAGGTCAAGACACCCATCATTCTGAGGCGATTCCTTTGGGAGCGAAGCGGTCACTGGGAAAACTACCGGGAGAACATGTATACGACAGGGGTGGACGAAGAAGATTACGCCATCAAGCCCATGAATTGCCCGGGTGGTATGCTTATTTTCGGTATGAAGCACCATTCTTATAGAGAGTTGCCGTTACGTGCTGCAGAACTGGGATTGGTGCACAGACATGAACTCAGCGGTGTGCTGAATGGCCTCTTTCGTGTTCGAGCATTTCATCAAGATGATGCCCATCTTTTTATGACCCCGGAGCAGATCCAAGAGGAGATCTTGGATCTGTTGCGGCTGGAAGAGCGAATGTATCGTATCTTTGGCCTCGATTTTCATCTCGAACTTTCCACACGGCCCGAAAAGTCTATCGGCACGGATGAACAATGGGGGCAGGCGACGGACGGGTTGCGCGCCGCACTGGACGCCTACGGTTTAGAATATCTCGTCAATGAGGGAGACGGTGCTTTTTACGGTCCTAAAATTGATCTTCATATTAAAGACGCTTTGGGACGGACCTGGCAGTGCGGAACGATTCAGCTGGACATGTCGTTGCCGGAGAGATTCGACCTTTACTATATAGACAAAGACAATGAACGGCGCCGTCCAATCACCATTCACCGAACGGTATTTGGCTCCATAGAAAGATTCCTGGGGATTCTGATCGAACACTTTGCCGGCAAGTTTCCGTTATGGATGACACCGGTTCAAGCGACACTGTTGCCCATTAATGACAACCTTGTGTCCTATGCAAACGAGGTAAATGAATTTCTGAAGACCGCGGGCATTCGATCCGAAGTAGACAGTCGAACCGAGAGTCTAAACAAAAAGGTTAGAGAAGCTCAGATTAACAAAATTCCATTGATACTTACCATCGGTATGAAGGAAAAGGAGGCTGGAACGTTGTCTGTCCGTACGTTGGATGGTATCGTTCGTTATGGTGTGGGTCACGAAGAATTTTTAAACAGAGTGCAAAAACACATCGAGGAGCGGAGACTGCCGCTGGATATATTCAAAGAATAATCAGTGCTTGGAGTAAACTCTCCTGTATAAAAATCCATCGTTGACAATTATTGGTGTTTTACATAAAATAATCTCTTTTATCTATTTCGGTTTTTCAATCTGCTGCAAATCATCAATTTAGGAGAGTTAAGCGAATCATGACCGCAGAAAACAAGATCGTCATAAATGGGAATGAATTTTCCTTTGAACTTGGAGAAACGATCCTTCAGGTTGCGCATCGTAACGACATCGATATTCCCACCCTATGCCATTTAAAGGGAACGACTGCAACCGGTGCATGCAGAGTCTGTGTGGTTGAAGTTGAAAGAGCCAGAACACTGATAGCAGCCTGTGCGGCTCCAGCGGGAAACAACATGGTCGTTTACACGGAATCCCCGAAAGTCGTGGAAGCTCGAAAAATGATTATTCGACTGCTGCTTTCTTCCGGCAACCATAATTGCGCTGTACGAGGCGCTGATGGAGACAATTGGACGCAGTTCCAACTAAGGGTTCAAAAAGATGACGACAGCGAGGCGCTTTGTCCGGTATGGGGAGACTGCAGACTTCAGGATCTTGCGTATCGATATCAGGTTTCCGGCGATCAGTTTCCTACCACCGAAACGCGATATCCTATGGAACTTGCCAATCCATTTATCGTTCGCGATTTCTCGCGCTGTATTCAGTGTGGACGGTGTGTCCAGGCCTGTAACGAAGTGCAAGTGAACAAAGCCATTAGTTTTGGATATCGCGGTGCTGCCACCAAGATTATAACCGCCGGTGATAGACCGTATGCAGAATCCGATTGTGTGTTTTGCGGCGAATGCGTTCAGGCCTGTCCGGTGGGCGCGTTGGTTGAAAAAGATGCACGCTATCGATACCGACCGTGGGAAAACAAGAAAGTCCGTACCACCTGCGGTTATTGCGGGGTCGGATGCCAGCTGGTTTTTCACGTTAATGATAACCAGGTAATGAAGGTCACCGGGGCCGAGGATGTTGCACCCAATTACGGCAGCCTGTGTGTGAAGGGGCGATTCGGTTTCCATTTCATCGATTCATCGGATCGGCTAAAAACTCCCTTAATAAAAGAAAACGGCGCGTTTAGAGAGGCGTCCTGGGATGAGGCGTTAGATCTAGTCGCCAACAACCTCAAGGACATTAAAACCACCCACGGTTCCGACAGTATCGGTGTTTTGTCATCGGCTCGTGTAACCAATGAAGAAAACTATGTGATTCAAAAATTTGCGCGGGCGGCGTTAAAAACAAACAATGTGGATCACTGTGCCCGTCTCTGACATTCCTCCACCGTGGCCGGTCTGGCCGCAGCATATGGAAGTGGTGCAATGACCAACACCATCGCCGATATCGAAAAAGCTAAAGTCATCCTCATCACAGGCTCTAATACCACCGAGAACCATCCGGTCCTTTCCGCCTTTGCAAAACGGGCGGTTACGTTAAATGGTGTTAAACTGATCGTGGTCGATCCGCGAATGATTAAAATGGCTACCTTTGCACAGGAATGGCTCAGGCCCAACCTGGGGACCGATGTTGCCTGGATCAACGGAATGATGCATGTCATCATCAAAGAAAACCTTCACGATTCGGAGTATGTCGAGAATCGCACCGAGGACTTTGAAAAACTCAAAGAGACTGTTGAAACATACACCCCGGAGTATGTGGAATCCATCACCGGTATTCCAGCAGAACAACTGGAACGAGCCGCACGGCTCTACGCCGGGGCCAAACCGGGCAGCATTCTATACTGTATGGGAATCACCCAACATACCAGCGGAACCGATAACGTAAAGTCTTTGGCCAACCTTGCCATGCTTTGTGGAAATGTTGGTATCGAAGGCGGGGGGGTGAATCCCCTCCGAGGACAAAACAACGTGCAGGGGGCCTGTGATCTGGGCGGTCTCCCCAATGTCTATTCCGGATATCAGAATGTAAGCGATCCGGCTTCAAGGGACAAAATGGAGAATTTTTGGGGAATCACGGATCTTCCCGACAAACCGGGACTCAAAGCGACCGAGATGATACCCAAGGCCCATGATGGAAGCTTGAAAGCCCTTTACATTGTCGGTGAAAATCCGCTCATTTCAGATCCGGATTTGAACCATGCGGAGGAAAGCCTCGAAAAATTGGATTTTTTGGTTGTGCAGGATATTTTTTTAACGGAAACCGCCCAGAAAGCGAATGTGGTGCTTCCCTCCTGCTGTTATGCGGAAAAGGATGGTAGCTTTACGAATACGGAACGGAGGGTTCAACGGGTCCGAAAAGCCGTCAATGCGCCTGGAGATGCCTGGGATGATTGGAGAATCGTTTGTGAGGTAGCCACCCGGATGGGGGTTTCCATGGCCTATGAGAACAGTGAGTCGATTATGAAAGAGATCGCTCAGGTGACGCCGTCATATGCCGGAATTACTTATGAACGAATCAAATACGAGGGTCTCCACTGGCCGTGTCCGAACACCGAGCATCCCGGAACACCGATTCTGCACATGGATCGGTTTGCGCGAGGCAGAGGTGTTTTTCATGCCATTGACTATACACCGCCGGCTGAGGTGGTGGACGATCAATACCCCTTGTTTCTGACCACCGGTCGATTGATGTATCATTACCATACCGGGACCATGACAATGAAATCTGATGAGCTTAACGAAGTCGCCCCCGAAAGTTATGTCGAAATCTCTCCGAAGGATGCAAAACAATATGGGTTGGAAGACGGTGGGTGGGCTGAGGTTTCCTCTCGTAGGGGAAAAATTCGTGTTCGGGTAAAAATATCTCCCATGGCGGTGACCGGAACGGTCTTTGTTCCCTTCCATTACGCTCATGGGGCCGCCAACAAACTGACCAACGCGGCACTGGATCCCGTTTCCGGTATCCCTGAATTCAAGGTATGTGCGGTGCAGCTATCCAGGGCGGCATAGGTTAGGGTATCGGGACACGCCCCCAGACAATAGAGATGAAAAATAGAAATAAGAAACCCGGCCTTTTTTCGCAGCCGGGTTTTTTGCGCCGTATTCATCGAAAAAATACGACATGACCTCAAGAATGTTCCGTATCGGTTGCGGCTTTCTCTGCCATAAGCTGTTTCAGTTTTTCTTCGCATTCCGTTAACTTTTGGCGCACCGACATCCTATCTTTTGCTCTTTTAAGGGCGATTTCCAGCGCATCATCGTTGATGGGCTTTAACACAAAATCGGTGGCATCGTTTCGGATACTATCGATGGCAAGCGCCATATCCCCATGCCCCGTGATCATGATGACCTCGGCATCCGGATTTTCTTGTTTAATTTTCCCGAGTAGTTCGATGCCATCCATACCCGGCATCTTTATATCGGTAAGTATGATGGCGGGGCTGAACACTTTAAAAAGACTGATGGCCTCTTCACCATTTTCCGCTTTCAATACCTTATAGCCCATGTGGGATAGATAGATATCCAACGCATAACGGATATCTTCTTCATCATCCACCACTAAAACTGTGTTATCCATTAAGGCTTATCCTGTTTGGGAAAGGTTATTCTGAAACAAGCGCCGGGTTCCCTTTGTTTCACGGTCTGAATATCCCCTCCGAAATCTTTTACAATTCCATAACTGATGGAAAGACCCAGTCCCGTGCCTTGCCCGACCTCCTTGGTCGTAAAGAACGGCTCAAAAACCTTTCCTGCAATGTTTTCATCCATTCCGATCCCTGTATCACTGACCTCAATTGTAACGGATTTTCTATTCGATCGGGTTTTTAGTGTGATGCTCTTCGGTCCTTTATGATGTTCTTTTAAATTGACTCTCTCTTCAATGGCATCCCTGGCATTTACCAGAAGGTTTATAAAAACCTGTTCGAGTCGGTCGGCATCTGCCATGATTTTGGGAAGATCGTTTTCGATATCCCAATGGACTTCAATCCCTCTAACCCTCAGCTGCTGGCTGAACATTTCTGTTGCCTTTTCCAGTACCTCGTTTACCTGAACCGGCTCCGATCTTATTTCCGATTTTCTGGCAAATTCCCTCATATGATTGATTATTTTGGCGGCACGATCCACGTTATTGTTTATCTTTTCAGAAACTTCATAGAGGGTTTCGGTATGGTTCCCCGTATCGGTGTCCTTAAGCATTTTCATAAGAAAAGAACTGAGTGTTTTGATAACCGTCAACGGCTGATTGAGCTCATGTGCGACACCGGAAGCCATTTGACCCAATGTGGCCATTTTACTGGCATGGGATAGTTGCTGTTCAGTTTCGATGCGTTGGGTAATGTCACTGGTTGTAGCCAGGAAGATTTTTTGACCGGGATATTCCGAGGGAGACACCCAGATGTCGACAAACAAGATATTTCCGTCCTTGTGGATATGCTTTGCCTGATTAATAACCGCCGCTTCTTTTATTCTATCCGTGTGCTGTTCTTTTTCCTCTTCACTAAACAATTCCATAAAGGATTGATCGAGAATATCCACTTTAGTGTATCCGTATACGGATGTGACGCTTTGATTGCAATCCAAAATATCCAGCGTGTCTCTATCCAGCACAAAGACCGGGTTTGGTATGTTATTGAAAATGGCGTAATATTTCTTTTCAGATTTCTCAAGTTCATCTTCCAGTTGTTTTCGGTGAGTAATGTCCAGGATCATCTCAATTACGGCAACAATCTCGCCTTTGTCGTTTTTAATAGGAGATGTGTTGACGAGCCAGTGAGCAACCGTGCCGTCCTTGTAAAATCCTGTTTCTTCACTTTGGTGAGATTTACCGTTTTCAAATGTTTTTTCCACTGGACAATTTCTGCATTTCTCGTGTTTTCCTTTATAGGCGTTATAACAGTAATCACCGGGCTTGGGCGCGAACTTCTCGGCAAATTCCCGATTGTACTGAATGAGCCTATAGTTTTTATCCTGTACCGTAATAATGCATGGAACCAATTCAAAGAGTATTTGATATTCATCCCGTTGCTGATTTAATTCGGCCTGTTTTCTACCGATCTCTTTGCCCATCTGATTTATGGCAGTGGCCAGTTGCCCGAGCTCATCGTCATGACCGGTCTCGATTTTGGTGGAATACTCCCCTTTTGAAATTTGTTGGGTTCCAAAAATGAGCTTTCGTATGGGTCGGTTTACAAACCATAAAATGAGAACGAAAATAACACTGGTGGCTGCAAAGAAGATAAAAACGGCTCTAAACAGAATCTGATTTTCAGAAATAATGGCAGCCGTTTCTGTTTCCGATAGGTTCGTCGCGATTTTCGGATGCTGTAGGATATCCCTGTGTTGCTGGATGTCAAAGTAAGCCCATGCCGACAGGCTAATAAAAAGGGTGAGTCCGATTGTGAACATGAGCCGTGGAACAATGCTGTAACTCAGTTTTTTTAAAGATTTACGCATGTTTGTTGCCTTCAATAATTAAATGACAATAACTATTAGCTTCGAGTTTCGTACCCTCACGTTCACTCGGATTCCCATTTACAAGAGTGTTTTGTATTTGGTGTTTAGTATTCTAACAAACTGATATGACGCCATATATTTAAAAAAAATACTAAATACGAAACACTAAACACTTGATGAATTCGGCTTTTTACGAATTCATCATATATAGTAGCGTATCTTTTACGACTCATCGAGTATTCCTGACTCTGGTGTTTTTTGTATGGCTTTGGCATCATCCGGCAGAACTTTCGGAAGCCATATTGAAAAGTGTGAACCTTTTTCCGGTTCGGACGACACCGAGATCGTTCCGCCATGCTGCTCAATGATTTGTTTTGAGATAAAAAGGCCGAGACCTGTACCCGAGTGACCTTTTGATGAAAAGAAAATGTTGAACATATTTTCCTTGATCTCTTTATCCATGCCGATCCCATCGTCAACAATATCCAATATGATGTGATGATTCTCCTGCTTTGCACCGAATATGATTTTGTGGGGTTTGTCTGAAGCGCCCTCCATGCACGCTTCCACCGCATTTTCAAGAATATTTATCAGCGCCGATCGAACCACACTGACATCGATCTCAAATTTACCCAATGGTTTGCGGAAATCTCGAATGAATTTAACCCGCTGTTTTTGTGCCTTTGGTTCAATGACAAATGCCACATCGCTTAAAAACTTGAGTGCATCCACGTTTTCCCAATTCAGTTCTCTCTTTTTCGCATAGTAGAGTATGTTCAGAACCAGGTTCTGGATACGATCGGTCATTAATTTGACCACTTCCATGCCTTCTTTCATTCGTTCGGGATCGTTTTTTGATAAGCCGGAGTCGAGTAGATAAACACCCGAGTCCACGCCGGTTAAGATCCCCTTCACGCCATGGGAGATGGAACTGATCAATAAACCCAATGTTGTGAGTCGATCTTGAAGCTTTCGGATTTGGGTGATGTTGGTGGACATTTCCATTACTTGGGTGATTTCGCCGGTGGCATTAAGAATCGGTGCGGTCCAAGTGAGAACATTGTATTGCTCGCCATTTTTGGAAGTCACCACCATTTCTGTCTGGTGAGATTTTCCGTCTGTGAAGGTTTGTACAGCGGGGCAGTTGTCACACGGTTTGTTCCGATGCTTATAGATTTCATAACAGTGTGAGCCGGTCGCTTTACCGAAATCTTCCTTAAACCGCCGATTGGTTGCGGTGATTCGAAAATCAGGATCCTGTACGGAAATATAACAGGGTGCTTCGTCAAAAAGCTGTTGGTATCTTTTTTGGCTGATACGAAGTTCTTCCTGAAGGCGCTGCACCTCGGAAATATCGGCGGTGATTTCAAGGACGAGTTCAAGCTCACCCTCTCGGTTTCGGATGGGGGCCGTGTGGACCATCACAGGCAGCTCGCGGCCGTCTGCGTAAACCAGTGTCTGCTCGCAGCGTAACCCGTTGCCGGATTTAAAGGTCATTTCAACCGGGCAGGAAATTTGTCCGCCATTGTTTCTTTTGTATATTGCCCAACTGTCACCGCCCACATCATTTCCCAGCCGGTTGCTGTACAGCGGGTTTGCCGATACCACTTTAAGGTCCCGGTTGTGAATCGAAACAAAACAGGGCATCTCATTGAAATACCGGATGTCCCCTGCAATATCCCCCATGGCGGAAGATAAGCCCAACACCGCTTGACCGACCGCCGCCAATCTTTCTGATTCAACCAGTCTCGCGGATTTTTCTTCAACAAGCCTTTCGAGATCTTCGGTATATTCCCTCAGCTGCCGCCGCATGTACATTTTGTCTTTTGCTCTTTTAAGGGCGATCTCAAGGGCGTCGTCGTTGATGGGCTTTGTGATAAAATCCATTGCATCCAGCTGAAGACACTGGATCGCTAAATCCATGTCTCCGTGGCCGGATATCATGATGACCTCCGTATCGGAATTTTCCTTTTTGATCTTCCGTAACAGCTCGACACCATCCATCCCCGGCATTTTAATGTCGCTTAATATTATCGACGGATTACTTTCCCTGAATATCTTGAGTGCGCTTTCTCCGTTTTCCGCTGTAGACACGGAATACCCCATATGGGATAGATACAGGGCGAGTGCATCCCGGATATCGGGTTCATCATCGACTACCAGGAGTTTCATTTTTGTTTCAGGAGAAGATTTCATTTTTTAGGCAATCGCATCAAACAACGAAACTTCGATCATCGCCATGATCTGTTCGGTTTCAAACCCTTTCTGATAAATCGCTCCCGAGCGACAGGAGGCGACGCACAGTCCGCACCCTTTGCATAGGGTGGGTTGAACTTCGGCGTTACCCGTCTTTTCATTAAACATCGGCGCACTGTATGGGCAAATCGATACACAAACCCCGCAGCGGCTGCAAAAATTTGGATTCACAACAGCGACGGTGCCGGTGACCGTCCGGTTTTTAGAGGATAACAGGGTCACTGCCCTGGCTGCCGCCGCTTGCGCCTGGGCAACGGATTCATCGATGGGTTTCGGGGCATGCGCAAGCCCGCAAACAAATACGCCATCGGTGGCAAAATCAACCGGTCGCAGCTTCACGTGAGCTTCGGCGAAAAAGCCGTCTTCATCTAGGAAGACCTTGTAAAGCTGTGATATCGGATTTTCCTTTTCCGGAACAATGGCGGCGGCCAATACGATAAGGTCTGTATGGATTTCCATCCGGCGTCTCAAAACCGTATCCGTAAATGTGACCGTTAGATTCGAATGTGCTGTCTCGACATCAAGAGGCGCCTCGTTCATATATCGGATGAATACGATTCCGGCAGATCGCGCCTCACGGTAAAGATCTTCTCTGAATCCGTAAGCTCGCATATCTCTGTAGAGAACAAACACATTCATTTGGGGATTAATGGATTTTAACTCAAGGGCACTCTTTATGGAACGGATGCAGCAGACTTTGGAACAATACGGTCGCTCCGGAATCCGGGATCCCACGCACTGAATGAATACGGCGGTTTCCTGGTTCCCCAAGGCAGGGTCTTTTTGAATCAGCCGATCCTGAAGTTCCAAGCCGGTGATTACCCGGTTATCTTTTCCGTACAGGTAATTATCCGGTTTTAGTTCAGTTGCGCCCGAGGCAATAATCGTAATTCCGTGTTCAAGGGTTTCATCATTTCCGTTTTTCGTAACGGTTGTTTTAAAATTCCCCACAAATCCTTCGCCGCTCTTGATTCGGGAGTTTAGATACACTTGTATATTTTCATCTGCCGTTACCGCATTTATCAGGTCGTCGAGATACGCCTGAACATTCTCGCCCCGCCATGTTTCGTTCAGGTGTTTGGCTTGTCCGCCAAGGGCATCTTTTTTCTCGACGATATAGACTTGATACCCATATTCGGATAACGTTTTTGCCGCAGTCATACCCGAAAGACCGCCGCCAATGACAAGGGCTCTTTGGTTAATCGTTAGACTCGGTTCGATCAAGGGTTCGAGCCTCCAGGCCTTGGCGACCGCCATCTGAACGAGATCTTTGGCCTTTTCCGTGGCTTTTTCGGTATCATTCTTGTGAACCCAAGAACACTGATTCCGGATATTTGCCATCTCAAACAAATACTTGTTGAGACCGCTGCTGATGAGCGTTTGCTGGAACAGGGATTCGTGAGTTCTGGGAGTACAAGCGGCAACCACCACCCGGTTTAACTGCTGTTCTTTTATGGTCTTGGCCATACGATCCAGCGAATCTTGAGCGCAGGCAAACATATTTTCCTCTGTATACGAAACCCCTGGAAGCTTTTTTGCATGTTCCACGACAGCAGGCACATCGACAGTGGCGGCGATATTGGTACCGCAACGGCAGACAAAAACTCCGATGCGAGGTGTCTCACCGCGGACATCCGACTCTGAAGCGATTTTTTCTTCTTTTGTAAGGGTCCATCGGGATTGGGAGAGTTTGCTTCCCACCACCCCGGCTGCAGCACTGGCTTCAATCACCGAAGAGGGGATATTTTTTGGCGATGCGAAAATTCCGCATACGTAAATGCCGGGTATTGACGTCTCCGTGGGTTGGAAGCTATTGGTGCTCGCAAAGCTGTAGTGGTTCAAGTCCACTCCGAGCTTTTTGGCAAGTCCCGCGGTTTCTTTAGTGGTTCCCAGCCCCACAGAGAGTACAACGATGTCAAAATCTTCTTTCATTCGGTTGCCGGTTGCATCGATATAACGGATGCGATTCATGCCGGAATCATTTAGATAAGTGATGTTTGTCACTTTCGATTTAATAAACCGTACGCCTAATTCGTCTTTTGCCCTATTGTAATATCGTTCAGATCCTTTCCCGTGTGTTCGAATATCAATGTAAAAAATTGCGGTATCCAGATTTCCTTTGCTCTGTTCCTTGACCAATATGGCCTCTTTTACTGCATAGGTGCAACACATCGAAGAGCAGTAGCCTTTCGCACCCAAATGTTCATCCCGGGATCCGATGCACTGCAGCCAGGCAATCTTTTGAGGTTTTGTTTGATCGGATGGCCGTACCAAATTTCCCCCAAAGGGTCCGGAGGCAGAAAGAATTCTCTCAAACTCCAGACTGGTTACAATGTTTGGATACTTTTGATATCCAAAGGTATCATGGTATCCGGGATCGTAAGTATCGGCTCCGTGTGCTAAAATGATTGCACCGACCTCCAAAGAGACTTCTCTTTTCCGATCCTTAAAATTAATGGCATCGGTGGGACACACTTTTTCACAAGCCCGACATTTTCCCTTGATGAGATAGATACAGTTATCCGGGTCGATGACATATTTTAGGGGCACCGCTTGGGGATATTTGAGATAAGCAGCCTTTCGTTTATTCAGACCGCCATCGTACTCACTTAATACTTTCTTGGGGCATTTTTCAGTACATAGACCGCAGGCAATGCATCTGTCCATATCCACATATCGTGGAAATTGCGTAATGCCGACTGTGAAATTTCCCGCCTTACCCGTAACATCGTTCACATCGGCGAGGGTGAGCAATTCAATATTCTTGTGCCGGCCGACCTCGACCAGTTTGGGCGAGATAATTCACATGGCACAGTCATTGGTGGGAAACGTTTTGTCCAATTGCGACATCAGGCCGCCGATGGAACTGGATCGTTCGACCAGATAGACATAATACCCGGTGCTGGCCAGATCCAGGCTTGCCTGCATACCGGCGATTCCACCGCCGACGACCATAACCGCCCCGATTGCGTGTTGAGGCATTTTCAAAAACTCTCCTAAAAAAGTAAAGAATCCGGGTCCAGAGGGCCCGGCTTTGGGTGCCCTTGGAAGGGTCTTACCCTACCCTAGGTGTTATCAGTGACTATAGTTTCAAGTGAACTAAAGTGCCTAAAGTTCAGGTACGCGCTGTCGCACGGTCTTTTTGATATATATGACAGAATTACTTCAAACATCCGAAAGCGCCAAACCGAGATACGATGTTACCCCACTGATATCGATGTGATTCATCCCAATACCCAGCGTTTCATTGTCGATACCCATACAAAGGCCCAGTAGCTGCGGATATAGTATCGATGCGAGTGGTGATTCATTTCCATTTTCCGACATGATTGTGTGTTGTACGGCATCGAATTGAATGTGACACCAGGGACACGCCGCACATAAATAAGCGGCTCCCGCATGTTTACCGTCTTTAAGTTTCTTACGGGTTAAATCCATGGAAAGATTGTCTTGTATTCCCATCAGCGGCGCACCGCAACATTCCAGGCGCGTTTCCCAATCGACACTCTCTGCTCCGGTAACTTCCACGAGCTCATCAAACAGACTTGGGGCTACCGGGTTATCGAACCGTGTAATTTGACTGGGCCGGAGTGCATGACACCCGTAATGGGTTGCGATTTTAAGATCTTTATAGGACTTTGTGAGGGTTTGTGTTAGGTTTTCGATCCCTACGTCATGGTACAGTACCGAAAGGAAATGCTTGATATTTGTTTTTCCCTGATACTTTAAGCCGTGGGACGCCAGGTGTCGATTCATCTCCTTTCGAAGACCATCATCTTCTTTCAGTTTAAAATCCGCTATCTTTAAACTTCCGAAGCAACACTTGCACAATGCCAATATGCCGAGGCCTTCTTTTTCAGCCAATGCCAGATTTTTTGATGCCGACAGCAAATACGCGTTTTCGTCCGTATTCCTCATGGGATAACCGCAACAGTTAAACAGTCGAAAGTCTTTTAATTCGACTTGCAATTGTTTTAATACCGCACGTGCTGCCATTTCATATTGTTTTACCCGTGCGGGTATGTTGCAGCCGATAAAAAAAGCGTAGGTATTCATGTCAAAAAGTGCCATTCTTCTTTGTATTTCTCACCGCAAGATTTTTTAGTCCAAACAGAAGATCGGCTACCTTTACATTTTGCGGACAGTGTTCCTGACACTGATAGCAGGTTACGCAATCCCAAATCATTCGTGCTCCTGCGGCCATTTCCGTTTGGCCCAAACCCAATGAGCACATGATCTGATGGGGCAACAACCCGAGTATCTCCTGAGGTTTGTTGTAATTTTCCACCACCGGACATACCGTCGTGCAGTTCTGACACCCAAAACAGTAGAAAAAGGTTGGGTCGACAACGGCCGGAGTTTTTGTTTGCCTACCAAGTGACAACGTTTTTGATGTGTCCATTAGCGCCTCAAATTCACCGGCCACCGTTTTTTGCACATGCTCTAAGGGTTTCTGGTAATTATTGGTAGCGTCTTTACGCCGGTCTAAACCCCTTACGAGAGAAAGTGGCGATAACATTAGCGGCTCGGGGTATCCTCTTTGAACCAGGTCTTCTCTGACGCTGATCCAAAGTTCTTTCAGCCGGATTCCCGAAGGGCACACCACGGTGCACCGGTCGCAGCTGGTGCACAAATAGACCCCTTCCTGAATCGCTTTTAACGCCTTTTGGGAAATCGCCTTTCCCGCAGCAAGCTGTTTTAGAAAGACCATCTTTTCGGAAGGGAGAATGAATTCATTCTCCGTCACATCGAATGCCATCATAGCGGAACAGTATAAACTGCAGGTTCCGCAATGCGTACAGGCATCGATCTCCATTGCCTGGCGAGTCGCCGTGTTTGCCCGCTCAGATTTATTTTCTTCCATGACGGTATTTGCCAGAAGGCTTATGGGGGTGGCGAAAATGTGAAGCATTTTGCTAAAGGGCAGATAGGCCAAGCCGGCAAAGCACGTCAAAATGTGGATGTACCACATTACGTTGACGGCATCCGCTCGGTCCAAATTTAACGCTACAGGACTGGCGATTTTGGCAACTGCATATCCGGTGAACGCCCATTTATTAGACGCATGGCACTCCGCACAGTTTGTATCATGCATCTCCCAGCCACTTTCGATGACATCCGGGTCAAAGGGACCTTCCACATCCGGCGATACCAACCCGAACTCCTGAACCCATAAACTTTCCAATGCCGTCATCTCTGATTCGTCATCAATACCGGCATACGCCTCCACCATGCCTTGAAACTCCGAATAGGAAGCGATTTTGAGTCCTTCCAAAAGGATTCCGGATAGCATAATCGCTGCTAAAATGAGAATGGCGTAAAGATCCATCCCGTTGGTTTTTAACCGAGGCACTTTTCGAATAAACCGCCGATATACAGCAATTCCCAGTCCGAAAAAAACCGTAAAACCGAAAAGATCCCTTAAGAAGAAGTAAGGGTTCTTCGTTGAATAATATCCTTCAAAAAGTGATTCGGTGACAACCGTATCCAGGGCATGCATCAGCAACAGTAGCATAAATCCGCAGGATATGAGCATGTGCATCAACCAACGAAGAAAATTCTCTCTTAGAGTCTTTCTTTGAAACACCACATCCAATATGAAAACTTTAATGAGGGGGATAATTTTGGGGCTAACTACACTGCTTGTGATACCTTTTGCAGCTGCAACGACCCTTTCAGTGGTGCCGAGATCATTGGCCCAGATACCGATTTTCCGAGAAAACCAGCAGTAGATCTGGTATAGCATCCCCAAAATAAAGAGGCTAAGCGATATATAGAACAAAACAGTGAACACCATAATTTATTCTATCACAGAAACTGATTCAGAAAAAGCTTGAGGCAGATTTGATCACAGCAACGTCAAAGTAGATCGTAACCCAGCCGGATGAAAGCAATTTGAATCTTCGGATGCAGGCTAAAAATTCCAAATTCCAATACTCAAATTCCAAACAATATCCAAATTCCAATATCCAACACGCGGCGCAAGCGCCCGCGCTGCGCGTGATCGAAACATTCTAATGAGTTATATAGAATCTCGGGGTCGATCTGAATGTTTTGAATTTTGTATTTTGGTCATTGATTTTTATTTGGTATTTGTTTTTTGGTGCTTGGAATTTCCATGATTCCGAAAAATAATCGAAATTTAGGCAAATCCAAGTAATTATGTGTCTAAATGACGTGATCCTGAGATTCGGTTATATAGGGGGCATCTGACGATGCCCCCTATATTTATAATCGGGTGGACCCTGGCGCCGCTATTCTTGTAGTATTATTACCCATCGGCTATAATAAGAGCCTGGCAGCGAAGTCGAACATGATTTTTCACAGGTTATGTCATTGGGCGGGCGCTTCCGTTTTCTCGGAAGTTTTGGCGCCATTGCCGTTCTTTAGTGTTCCCATTGCCCGGGTCAATTCCATTACCACACCCAGTCCCTCTTTGACCTCTTTGCTAAACGGCGCTGAAATCAGACCAAAGGGCCCGATTTTCTTGGCATTTGAAAAATCCACCTTAGCAGGAATATCAGCGAATTTTTCCAGAAAGGATATGGTCTTTGGGTCGGAAAACTTTTTGGCGAGACCCAGCATGGCAACAGCACCATCACCGATTTGCTCAATATCTTCTGCGTCATAGGCAGATGCAATTTTTGCACGGACATCCAGCATGGCTTGAATGACCCGAAGTACACCTCTTTGTTCTAAGTCATCTAAATAATTTATGATCTGCGGTACTGATGATTTCAACAACGGTTCGACGGTGTTGACAAAATCGATGATATTTTCCAATTGATCCAGGGTGAAAATAATATTTTTCACACTCCGCATCATTCGTTTTGCCAACAACAAAAGGTCTTCCAACTGGAAACTGGATTCCACTTCCTCCAGCTCTTGTATTAAGAGCCGGATGGCCTGATTGCTCAGTGGCGTTAAGTCTTCTTTGAGTTCGCTGACGGTGCTGGCCGTTTCAACAATCGGCGCGATTTGCTTTTCAATGCGATCGAGCCGCTCCAAGATCAATTCTTCATTCGTCATAGCCGCCTCCTCTATTCCGTTACCAAACTATGGCGCATCTTGCCGGCCATTGTCATCTGTTGTTCAAGGGGCAGGTCAACGCCCTTTAGCATCATGTTCCAGTAGACCCACTTAAACATCATTTTTCCCCAATAGTTAAAGCTGCTGTCCCCCAGTAGTGAAAACGGGCCGATACCGGGGAAAGGAAATTTACCCGGTAACGGTTCAAATTTGTAATTAAAGTCAATCAAGATAGCCTTTTCATAACCCGAACAGATAAAGCAAGTGGCGTGGCCATCGAAAGTAGATTTCGGTTCCTGGCCGTCGATTTCACGCATCATGTTTTCAACCACGGTTTCCAGCTGGTAATGGGCCACGGCCCCTGCTTTGGACGCGGGAACATTTGTCGCATCGCCAATGACATAAATATTGTCAAAGTTCTTTGCCTTCAGGCTAAAATGATCTGTTTCCACGAAATTTAACGGATCCCCCATATCCGAATCCTCGATGTACTTTGCACCGAAATTGGGTGGAATGGATACGAGCAGATCATAGGGGACCTTTTCGCCCCTGTGGGATTCAATCGTTTTTTCACCGGTGTTCACCTGGGCAATATCGAAGTTGGGCGTAATTTTGATATTTTTTTGTTCCGCTACTTCACCCAGGATTTTAGAAGCGATAGGTTTCGTAAACGCTCCTGCAACCGGTGTGACGAGTTCGATTTCAATATTGTCTCGAACGCCGTTAATCGTAAAGTACCAATCGGCCATAAAGATAAACTCCAGGGGCGCCACGGGACATTTATACGGCATCTCTGCAATATTCAGAACCACCCGGCCGGAATCAAAATATTTTAACCTTTTCTGAAGTAGTTCCGCCCCTTCCACAGTATAAAAGTCATGGATGTCTTTGTGCCAATCATCCATCATACCTTCCACTTCTTCAGGCATGATATGGCATCCTGTGGCAATGACCAGCCAATCATAGGCATAGCTGTCTTTTTTTCCCGCGACCATCCGCTTGTCGGGATTCACTCCGACCACTTCATCAAAAATAAAATCGATACCTTTGGGGATAAAATCCCGTTTTGGTTTTTTACAGTCTCCTGCCGAGTAGGTGCCAAAAGGAATAAAAAGCCAACCCGGTTGGTAGTGGTGGATTTCGTCATTATCAATGATAGAAATCTGCCACTCGGATTCGCTCAGGTGATGGCGCAACTTACCGGCTACCATGGTTCCACCGCAACCAGAACCCAGAATAATTATTTTTTTCATAAAGGCCTCCTTGTTAAGGTATTTATTTACAAAAACTACCGGGTGACGTTTCTCAAATCTGACGTCCTACCGGCAAAATTTATACAATTTGTTATCGATGCCTCGATCCATGCTGCCAATGTCAGCAGTAAAACTTATGGTTTGTCTGAACCAAGGTTCCCATCGGGGGAGCACGGTCCTTTATCACTCAGAGTTATCGGCGTACCGTCCATCAAGTCAGCGATGGTGGTTTCATCCAGGTTTTTGTACAGGGCCTGCGTCGCCGACTGCCATGCAAGCCGAACCGTGCAATCATCGGCCATCGGGCATTTTTCCGGATAACTGACACAATCAACCAGTTCTGATTGCCCTTCGAACAACCGAACGATTTCTCCCAACGTTATTTCCTCGGGGTTTTTAACCAACACATGCCCACCCTTTGGCCCTCGAACACTGGTAACGAGTTCTGCCTGTTTGAGCGGCCGGATGAGCTGCTCCAAATATTTGACAGAAATATTCTGCCGGTTGGAGATCTCGCTAATCTGGACGGGGCCTTTGTGCCGGCTACGTGCAAGATCAAGTAAAAGCCTTGTACCGTAACGGCTTCGGGTGGAAAGTTTCATTTTAAATTAGATTTTTGTTATATATATTATTCTATTCTATATTATTTTAATATGATTTTATACAAAAAATTACGGGTGTCAAGGGAAAAATTGCAGGAATCTGGAAATTGCTCTTGATGGAAGTCTGTGGCACCCACACCATGGCCATTCTTAGAGCGGTATCCGGACGGTTTTGCCGGATACTATCTCACCTTTATACAGCCCGGGTTGATTTTCATTCATGATAACCTCCTTATATTATTGTATTTTTTAGGGGCTGCCACAATCACTATCAAAAATCTAGATTTTTTTAATAATTTCAGTAAGTTAGTGACGATATGTTAATTCTTTATAATTTCAGATAGTTATGCTGAAAACAGCCGACTCATTTAATGCTGGGCTGATTTATGCAATTTTGATGCTGATTCTAAATGCGTTGACCCTAGTTATCATAGTCTTCTAACTTGACTTTTTGCAAAAACTTAGTTATATTGAGGCGTTACCAAACAAATACGCATTCAATCATAGATTTTGGATTTCAGATCGAGAAGATGATTCGTTACGGTATTCTGTCAATAGAAAACGGCTTATATCACCGAATAAAAATGGAGACAAAAGGTTTAACGTGAGTTTACAAAAGAAGAATCTCATATTACTAAGTGTTTGCGTGGCGATGTTATTGGGTATCGATATTAGGAGCAGTGCTCTCGCAATTCCTATTATACTCCCGCCGGATTTGAACCCAGGGGATACCTACCGATTGGTGTTCGTCACCAGCGAAAGGCGAGATGCCACAAGCAACGACATAAATATTTACAATGACTTCGTCCAGACCATCGCAACTGGTTTACCAGAACTTGACAACCTGGGATTGATATGGACAGCCATGGCGTCTACGCCCTCGGTCAACGCCCGAGACAATACAGGCACCGATCCGTCTCCCATTGGCGACACGGGGGTACCAATATACAAACTAAACGGGATAAGGGTTGTAGACAACTACGATGATCTGTGGGACGGGAGTATCGACAATCCAATTAATATAAACGAGCTCGGAAATCTGTTAGAAGATTCAGTCTGGACCGGTACGGGTCCCGATGGCCTTGCAGAATCAGGAATAGCGTTGAGCGATTCCGCAGTCATTATCGGTGCAACTTCTTCCGTTCGCGTATCTTGGGTGTCAGTTGACACCGATGTTCAATCAGCTCTGCACCACCTTTATGCGGTATCCGGTGAGCTGGATGTCTCTGCGAGCAGCCCGATACCCGAGCCTACCACCATCCTCTTACTTGGTTCCGGCGTAGTGGGTCTCGCTGTATTCGGGCGGAAAAAAAAACTTTTTTCGACGCTAACGAGAACATGCGCTAAAAAAAACCAAAATTGATGCAGCCGGTGAGATTTATCGCACTATTCTATGTGGAATCGAGCGCAAAAAAATGAAATGGACCGTGCACGCGATATTGCAGATGAACTTCATGAACTGACCTCGCTCAATCACCGTAAACAATTGGAGTCCCGGCTGCCAGGTTAGCAATATTGGCCAGCCACCGGCTGCCAATATCCTTCCATGATTCACTTTAACTCGGATTGATTTCCTGTTCCGAGTGTGATTTTCTACCTCTCCGAATTTGCTCAATGAGTATTGCAAAAAAGAGGGCGCATCCTATCCATTGTAAAAGGATAATTGCGGGATTTACGATGGTAAATGCAATGATAAACATAAACAGACGTTTTAAGGGCGACAGTTTTTGCAAAAGAAAACCTCTGAGACCACTACCCAAGGCTGCAGTGGCGATTAACGCTACGATGAAGACTGCCAGAATCTCCATCACGGATCCTTTCATTAGCAATGGTTTATTGTAGACAAACAGAAACGGGATGAGGAAGCCGGCGACGCCGATTCGAACGGACGAAAATCCCGTTTTAAACTGATCGGCGCCGCTGATGCCGGCAGCGGCATATGCGGCCAGACAAACAGGTGGTGTAATATTGGATACCACT